>CALXCW010000063.1 GCA_944386905.1 uncultured Oscillospiraceae bacterium | reverse complement strand
TTGCTGCTGCTCTTCCTGTCCGGCCGCATCGTAAAGCCCTTCCTAGAAAACGACGAAAAGCAGAAGCAGTTCATCACCGATGCCGGACACGAGCTAAAAACGCCGCTGACAATCATCGATGCGGATGCAGAGGTATTGGCTATGGATCTCGGTGAAAATGAGTGGCTCAACGATATTCAGACTCAGACGAAGCGCTTGGCCCAGCTGACCAACAGCCTGGTTCTCTTATCTCGGATGGAGGAGCTGCCCCAGACGGAAAAGATCGACTTCCCACTCTCCGATCTGGTGGAGGAGACTGTGGAGACATTCCAGGCCCTGGCAAGAACGCAGCATAAAAATCTCTCCGCGCAGATCCAACCGATGCTTTCTATGCGCGGCGATGAACGGGCCATCCGTCAGCTGCTGACCATTTTCCTGGACAATGCCGTGAAATATACCGATGACGGCGGCAGAATCGAGATTGTCTTGCAAAAACAAAAGAACAATCTCTGTTTGAGTGTGTACAATACCACCGAACATATTTCCAAGGATGCGCTGGCGCATCTCTTTGATCGATTTTACCGCACGGATAGGTCACACAATTCCCGCACGGGCGGCTATGGGCTGGGGCTCTCCATCGCCTGGGCCATTGTCAATGTTCACAGAGGGAAACTCACCGCGACCACGCAGGACGAAAAATCCCTGCGGATTACGGCCACTTTTCCCGCTTAACATGTCGGGGCAGCATAAACCCTCCGCCCGCAAGACATAAAATTGCCCGCAGGATTTATCCTGCGGGCAATTTTATGTCTTGGCGGCATGCACCAATATGGCGTGGGGGATCAGACCCGAGAGCACCCGATAGAGCTTGTAGAAGCCGCGGGGAGTGTAGACAGCCCGGCCCTTGCGGGCAGCCAGCAGGCTGCCGCGCACAACTTTTCCGGGGTCACAGTAGGGAAGGCGATTAAAGGTGGCGGAGTTGCCGGCGATTTTGCCCACGGTGAGGAACTCGGTTGCCATGGGGCCGGGACACACGGCAGTGACGGAGATACGGCGGGGCTTCAGCTCCTCGTGGAGTCCCCGGGAGAAGAAGCTCACATAGGCCTTCGAGGCACTGTAGACGCTCATCCGGGTGTTGGGAACGAAGGAGGCGATGGAGGAGATGTTGATGATCCGGCTGCCCTGGGGCATATGGGGGAGCACCGTCCTGGTCACGGCGGTGAGGGCACGGATGTTGAGGTCGATCATTCGAAGCTGCTCCGTGAGATCACTCTGGTCAAAGTCCCCCAGAAAACCGCAGCCGGCGCAATTGAGAAGCAATTCCACTTCCGGCTGTTCTGCCTCCAGCAGCGCCTGAAGGCGCTGGCAGGCATCGCCTGCGGTGAGATCCAGGGAGATAGGCTTCACCGTCAGGCCGGGCAACTGCTCAGCCAGGGCCTGCAGACGGTCGGTGCGCCGGGCAATCAGCCACAGGCTCTGGATTTCGGGAAACACACTGTGCACCTGCCGGGCAAACTCCAAGCCCAACCCGGAGGAAGCGCCGGTGAGTATGGCGGTTTTCATGGCTGTTCCAACCTCTCTTCCTGCCGGCTCCAGAGGAGCTTACGCATGGTGACAAAGAACAAAATGGTGGATGTGAGTACGGAGAAGAAGTCCGAGACGGGTTCCGCCAGAAAAACGGCAAAGACTTTATCCTCAAAGAAGCTCGGCAAAATGTAGATCAGGGGCACCAGCAGCACCAATTTTCTGACGCTGGCGACCACTACGGCGCTCTTGGCCCGGCCCACGGAAACAAAGACCTGCTGAATGGACATCTGGATAGACATGAGGAAGAAGGCTGCGAGATACACCCGCAGAGTCCACGAACCCATTTCCACCAGGGCGGGGGAGTCGTTGAAGATGCGGATAAAGAAGGCGGGGAAGAGCATTACGGCCAGCCAACCGGCGCCAATGAAGACGACCGACACCACCAGCATGGTGAGAAAGGCTTTGCGCACGCGCTCCATATTCTTGGCGCCGAAGTTGTAGCTGATGATGGGCTGCGCGCCCTGACCGATGCCCTGGCTGGGGAGCCAGAACATCTGCATAATGGTGGATGAAACCGTCATGCAGCCCACAGGGATGTCGCCGCCGTACTTTTGCAGCGAAGAGTTGAAGGCCACGTTGACCAGTGCCTCGGTGGCCTGCATCACAAAGGGAGCGAAGCCCAAGGCGAGGATGGGGCCCAGCAGTTTGACAGAAGGCATCAGATAGGGCTTTTTCAGCCGGAGCTTGGTGCGCTTGCCGAAGAAGAAGGACACTGCGAAGGCGGCGGAGACGGCCTGGGAGAGAATGGTGGCCCAGGCGGCGCCGGCCACGCCCATGTCAAAGGCATAGATAAACACCGGGTCGAGGATGATGTTGAGCACCGCGCCGATGACGACGGTAATCATGCTGAAGGTGGTGTAGCCCTGGGTGGTGATAAAGAGGTTCATGCCCAGTGCCAGCATCACGAACAGAGAACCGGCGGCGTAGACCCGCATGTAGGGCAGGGCATAGCCAATGGTGTCGTGACTGGCGCCGAAGAGCCACAGCAGCTCTTCGCCCCAGAGCTGGAAGGCAGCTGTGAGCACCAGCGCGGTGACGATCATGGTGGTAAAGCAGGTGCCGAGGATGCGCTCGGCTTCGTCGTTGTCGCCCTTGCCCATGGCGATGGCTGCCCGAGGGGAGCCGCCTTGGCCGATCAGGGCGGCAAAGGCAGAGAGCAGATAGATCACCGGGAAGCACAGACCCACACCGGTGAGGGCGATATCGCCGACCACGGGCATGTGTCCAATGTAGATACGGTCGACGATGTTATACAGCAGGTTGACCAGCTGCGCGAGAATGGTGGGAATGGCCAGGCGCAGCAGGAGGGGCGTCACGGGAGCGGTGGCCAGCTGCTCCGAGACATCCTTGGGCGGTTTTGTTTTCTTCATCAAGGGGAAGGCCTCCAAGCGCCGCGATGCGGCAAAAGATACCTATAGTATAGAGGCTTTTATGGTTCCAGTCAAGGCAGGCCCTCAGAGAGGCTGTCGGAGACTGTCAGGATGGCAAGCTTTTTTGCACAGAAAGGGCTGCGCCCCAAAAGGATCAACGGCTTTTCGAAAAAAACCGAGAACCTTTTGGGGCGTAAAGTGTGATTTTCAGTGCACGCTTCACCGGAAACGCCATTTCGATTTTAGATCGCCGCTTGCGGCGGCTCTTTTTTCACGCACTCGGATGTTATTTGACCGGGCTAAGAGACGATTTTAAAATAGGAGCGGGCGGTGATGCGATAAACCAGGACATAGAGCACCGCAAAGACGCCGAAGGTGACCAGCGAGCAGGTGGCCGCGAGGGTAACATCGGCCATGGCAAAGAGCTGGAGCAGGAGCACCATAAGCCGGAAATCAAAGAGCAGATGGAGCGCCGCCACCAGCAGCGGCAGGAAGAACACCACCAGGATCTGGCGATTGATGGATCGCTTGATCTGCCGCCGCTCCAGGCCAACTTTCTGCATGATCTGAAACCGCTGGCGATCCTCATATCCTTCAGAGATCTGCTTGTAGTAGATGATGAGCACTGCCGCCATCAGGAACAGTACCCCCAAGAACACGCCCAGGAAGAAAAAGCCGCCGTTCATATTATAGCACTCGGCCAGGTTCATGGCCTTGGACTCAGTGAAGAAGGCAAGCCAGGTACCGGTGCCGGTGAAGTCGGGGTAATTTTCCTCGCTATAGTCCAAAAAGGTAGCGTAGTAAGCGTCCAGTTTTTCCTCTTCCGTACCGGAGAGGGTGGTGAAAAGTGTCCACGACATGGAGCCGCCGTTGGCAGTTTGAAACTGGTCGTAGAGATCTAAAAGCGTTGCGTCGTCGGGCACCACCACGCAGATGCCGCCGGTTTCCGCGTTATTGGCGCTGATCATGGGCGACCAGCCGCCGGTGGCCGGGAAATCATCGAGGAATTCCTTGATCTGAAAGGAGCGGGGCTCGCCGGCGATGTCCTGAGGGTTATAGCTGCGGTAGGGCAGGGTCAGGGTATCCGGCAGCTGCCAACCCTGGCTCCACACCAGCACCTCACCTTGATCCAGGGTATCAGATTGGCCGGAAAGGTGATTGTAGGCATCCAGGGAGATAAAAAGGACTTCTAGCTCAGCATCGTAGGTAACTGTGCCCTGCTCGTCTATGGGGCAGGTGTCCAGAGCGCCGTCCCGTAGAAACAAATCCTGGGAGGAATTGAGAAAACCAAAGGACTCTGTGGCCGGAACACCCTGAGAGGCGGCGATTTCCTCCACCCTGCGGGTGAGGCCGTCGAAATTCGGCTCGCCCTCGTCCGGCCGAAAGCGCAGTGTGCTCGTCCAGTCTGCGGGGGTGCGGACTTCCACCACACCCTCGGTGCCGAGATAGAGAGACACCGTACCCGAGATCATCACCAGGGTCATCGTGCAGAGAATGCAGATGTTGGCAAGTCCCACGGCGTTTCGTTTCATCCGATAGAGCATCCCGGAGATGGTGATAAAATGGCCGGTTTGATAGTAATAGCGCTTGTTTTTCTTGAGGATTTTCAAGACAGTGATGCTGCCCGCGGTAAAGAGGCAGTAAGTTCCCATGACAACGAGAAACACGGCGAGGAAGTAATTGGAAAAGGCTTCAAGGGAGCTGGTGACCCGCAGGGCAATGTAGTATCCGCAGCCCAGGGCTCCAAGGCCGATGAGCGCCAGAAGCCACTTGGCCTTGGGCTCCTTTTCCCCGGCGCTGCCCTCGCGCATCATGGCGATGGGATTCTGCCGTCCCAGGCGGATGAGATTGCAAATCAGGTTGAGAAGGAGTACCGCACCGAAAAAGATGCAGGAGACGACGATTCCAGGCCAGGAAATATAGAAGGAAAACCCGGTGGAAAAGTGAATGACCCGATAAATGATCAAGGTCATAAGCCGCTGGAGAAGCATGCCGGTGAGAATGCCGCCGATCACACCCGTGAGGCCGAGAATCAGCGTCTCCCAGATGAGCACGGCGGCAATGTTGCCCTTACCCATGCCCAGAACGTTGTAGAGCCCCAACTCTCGGGTGCGGCGCTTCATCAGAAAGCTGTTGGTGTAGAAGAGGAAGATCACCGCGAACACACCCACGAGAAATACGCCAATTTCCATAAACACACTCAAATACGCATAGCGGATTTTGTTGGGCAGATCTGAAGCCCCGGCCAGAGCGAGCATGATATAAAAGACGGCGGCGGTGGAGAGAATGGTGAGGAAATAGGGAAAGTAGAACTTGCCGTTGTGCCTCAGACTTTGCCAGGCAAGTTTTGGGTAAAGCCCTTTCATGCCTTCTCACCTCCCGCTGTGAGTACCGTGAGGGCATCGGTGATCCGGCCGTAGAACTCCTGGGTGGAGCCGCTGCGGTAGAGCTGGTGGAACACCTCGCCGTCCTTAATAAAGAGCACACGGGAAGCGTGGCTGGCGGCCTTGACCGAGTGGGTGACCATCAGAATGGTCTGGCCCATGGCGTTGACGGTTTCAAAGAGCTCCAGCAGGCTGTCCGTGGCTTTGGAGTCCAGGGCGCCGGTCGGTTCGTCGGCCAGGAGAATCTGGGGCTCGGTAATCAGGGCCCGAGCCACGGCTGCCCGCTGCTTCTGACCACCAGAGACTTCATAGGGGTATTTTTTGAGAATATCACTGATACCCAGCCGTGAAGCCAGCTTTTGCAGCCGGCCTGCCATCTCGGGGTACTGTTTCCCTGCCAGTACCAGAGGCAGGAAAATGTTGTCCTCGATGGAGAAGGTGTCTAAAAGGTTAAATTCCTGGAACACAAAGCCCAGGTTTTCCCGGCGGAAAGCGGCCAGATCCCGCTCGCGGATTTCGGCCATGTTTCGCCCCGACAGACGCACCGAGCCGCCGGTAGGCTGATCCAGAGCCGCGAGAATGTTCAAAAGGGTCGTCTTACCGGAGCCGGATTCACCCATAATGGCCACGTATTCTCCCTGCTCCACGGAGAAATTGACATCGCAGAGGGCCTGAACGGCATTGCCGCCGAAACGGGTGGTGTAGATCTTTTTGAGATTGGTGACTTCCAAAAGTGACATGGTAAAACCTCCTGTTGGGTTATGGCCCTATAATACCGGATCCGTCGGGATTTTTCCATGGATTCTCCTTACACTTCCGGCTTGCAACCTTACAAGTTTGTAAGGTTGCGTCGGAGCGGGAAACGCGGTATAATAGGGCCAAATACCATGGAAGGACAAAGCGGCCACGGCCGCTTGGGAAAAGGGAAACCATATGACCACCATTTATCTCATTCGCCACGGCGAGGCAGAAGGAAATCTTTATCGCCGCATGCACGGCCAGCTGGACAGCAATATCACGCCTCTGGGCCGGCGGCAGATTGCCGCCTTGGCTCGGCGCTTTCAAGATATCCCGGTGGAGGCCTGCTACGCCAGCGACCTGCGCCGCACCCAGACCACGGCCCAGGCTGTCTATCGGCCCAAGGGGCTGGATCTGCGGCTGGAGCCCCGGTTCCGGGAGATCTGCCTGGGTGTGTGGGAGGAGACGCCCTTTGGTTACCTCTATACCTTTGAGGAGTCGGCCATCAACTGCTTTAATCGCGACCCGGTACACTGGCAGGTGGAGGGGGCGGAGCCCTATCCGGTTTACACCGATCGCTTTCTTGCTGCGCTGGAAGAAGTGGCGAAGCGCCACGACGGCCAGCATGTGGCAGTAGTGACCCATGGCTCTGTGATGCGCGGCGCCATGATGCGTCTGTTTCCGGAAGAGAAGATTCCCCACTGTGACAACACCGCTGTCACCTGCCTGAAGTATCAAGAGGGGCGGTTCGCCCTGGAATATCTCAACGACAACCGCCACCTGGACGAAAATCTCTCTACGCTGGCTCGCCAGCGCTGGTGGCGCGCCACCGGTCAGGCCAAAGACGTAAACCTCTGGTTCCGGCCCGGCTTCACGGCGGTGCCGGGACTTGCGGTACCCCAGAGTCAATACGTCTTTACGGCTATGTCCGAGCACAGCCCTGTGGGTATTTTGGCCCTGGATGAGGAGGACGACATCACGGGACGGATTACCTATCTGGGACTAGATGAGACTTACCGACGCCTGGGGCTGGCTGTGCAGCTCTTTGGCCAGGCGGTGTTTGCGTTCCGTGCCCTGGGCAAGGAGCGGTTGGTACTGGAGGTACCCGCCGGCTTTACCGGCCTGGATGCTCTGGTGCGCCAGTTGGAGCTCACGGCGGAGGGCGCCGGACGTTTCAGCGCCGATATCCGGTATCAGATTCCCCTGGTTTCGCTGGATACTATGTAAAAAGGCAGCGTGCCGAGCTTCGGCACGCTGCCCCTTGGTTGCCGCCTCAGCGGCCGCCGGTCATACCGGTGCCGTTGTCGGAACCGGCACGGGCGCCAGACTGGGGCGTGGGACGGGTACGCTCACCGGGGACGTCGGGCTCCATCCAGCGATTGGTACCGTTGACCCGTCCGTCATTGGTGGTGGAGACGTTGCCATAGGGCATGGGGTCGTCATAGTAGACCGAGCCGCTACAGCCGCTGAACATGCCGCACAGCAGCATGACAGCCATCACACTCAGCATCATCCGTTTCATCATTTCTTCCCTCCTGCTATTTGAACGATCAATTGATCCGCTACAGGGCTAGTATTGCTCCACGGCCGCCGGATATGCTGGGAATGCCTGTCAATGCGATGAAAGAAATCCATTGATTTATCAGTGGATGTTTTGTATAATGAGAAAAGAATTATGAACATAAAAGGGGAATCACCATGAAAAGACTCTCTGTGAAAAAGGGCGAGACATGCATGGCGTGCCTGGAGTGTGTCCGCGCCTGCTCCATGGCCTTCTATAAGGAATTTGACCCGGATAAGTCCTGTATCCAGATCATTGAGCGCAACGGAGCCGCCAAGCCCATGACCTGCGTGCAGTGCGGCAAATGTGCCACCGTGTGCGAGCACGGTGCCATCACCCAAAATCCCAAGGGTGTGTACATGATTAACAAGAAGCTCTGCGTGGGCTGCGGCAAGTGCAAGGATATCTGTCCTTTCTATGTTCTGGTCAAGGCAGAGGATACGCCTGTGGCCAGCAAGTGTATTGCCTGCGGCATCTGCGTCAAAGCATGTCCCATGGAAGTGCTGGAAATCATCGAGAAGTAAGGTTTTAAAGAGCACAGAGTTCCGAGAGGAATTCTGTGCTCTTTTACAAAAAATATTGAGAGTGAAACGCGTATGATCGCCTTTTGGAACCGCAAAAAGCGCTACGCAGACAATGATGCGTGGTCGCCAGCTGCGGGAGCACGGTATTGCGTATTCCATGGCCGACAAGGGCGTGTAACCGGCTTTTATGTCAATATGGCCGCCGGCGCTACCCGTGGCGCAGTGGGCGATGAGGATGTGATGTGACCCGCCCCCACGAATCTGCTTCGCACATCTAGGTCTGTAAAAAAGACTATCTCCAGGCGAAAAGGCTGCTCTCCTACGGCCCGTGACATAATTTGACGATCTAAGCGCACCCCGCCTGTCTCCAGCATAGTATGGGAGGAAAGGCGGGGTGATGATTTGCTGCAAGATAGCTTGCTGGTGCTGGCGCTGGTGACGGATGCTTTCGTAGCCTGCTTCGCCTACGGCACAGAAGGAATTCGGATCCCGCCGGCCTCGGCGTGCCTGATGGGTGGGATCGGTACGGGCGCGCTGCTGGCGTCGATGCTGCTGGCACTGCCGCTGCGCACGGTGCTGCCCGAGGCCTTTTGCAGCGCCGCAGGTGGCGTGCTGCTCTTTGGAATCGGGCTGGTGGCCGTGTTTCAAAGCTCCCTCAAGGCATTTTTGGCCAAGAAGCGAAATGCGCGCCAGCGGATGAAATTTCGATGGGCGGGGATCTCCTTTGCTATTACGGTCTACTTGGATGAAACCCAGGCTGATGCCGACCACTCAAAGCGCCTCTCTCTGCGGGAGGCCGCGACGCTGGGCTTTGTACTCTCACTGGATTCCTTTGGCATTGGTTTTGGCAGCGGCCTTGGTCAGCACCACTATCTCTTTCTGGTGCTGCTCTCACTGCTGCTCCACCCGGCGGCCATCCTGCTGGCGCACCGCCTGGGAGAGCGGGCTGCGGGGAAGCTGCCGGAGGGATGTTCGGTGCTTGGCGGCGTGGTGCTGATGGCGCTGGCCCTTTCCAAGCTCCTATGACAGCGCAAAAAACGCCCCCGGGTATTCCCGGGGGCTTAAATTTGCGATTAGTGGGTCAGGAAGAAGGTCAGCGCAAAGAGAATGCCGATGATCCAAGTGGCGACATTGAGTTCTTTTGCCTTGCCGGAGAAGAGCTTGATGATGATGCAGGAGATCAAGCCGAAGGCAATGCCGTAGGAGATGTTGTAGGTAAAGACCATCACGGCGATGGTGAGGAAGCCGGGCAGTGCCTTGGCCGGATCGTCCCAGGCGATATTCTTCACGCCGGTCATCATCAGAACGCCCACATAGATCAGGGCAGTGGCGGTGGCGTAGGTGGGAATCAGCTGAGCCACCGGGGCCAGGAACATGGCGATGAAGAACAGCGCCGCTGTGACCAGGGAGGCAAGGCCGGTGCGGCCGCCCTCGGAGATACCGGAGGAGGACTCCACGAAGGTGGTGACGGTGGAGGTGCCGCAGACGGCGCCCACGCAGGTAGCCAGGGCGTCGGCCAGCATGGCACGGTTCATGTTGGGAACCTCGCCCTCTTTTGTGAGCATGTTGCCGCAGGAGCAAGCGCCGTAGAGGGTGCCAAGGGTGTCGAACATATCGACCATGCAGAAGGCCAGCATGGTGGTGATGAACATGACGATGAAGGCACCCGTGCCGTTGGC
>CALXCW010000062.1 GCA_944386905.1 uncultured Oscillospiraceae bacterium | reverse complement strand
GAGAGAACCTTCAGCCCCAACGGCTCCCTCACCCGGGGTATGATTGCCCAAATTCTCTATAACGTAGAAGGCGAAAATCGCAGCTACGCTTCCACCTTCTCCGACGTGCCCAACGGCAAGTGGTATGCCGACGCGGTCAACTGGGCTGCGCAAAACGACATCGTCCGCGGCGTGGGCGAGGACAAGTTCGCCCCCGAGAAAGCCGTAACCCGCCAGGAGATGGCCGCCATCTTCTACCGCTACGCCGAGATCAAGGGCTATGACATGAGCGCCTCCGCCTCCCTGGCATCCTACCCCGATGCCGGCAAGGTCTCCGGTTGGGCCGAGAACGCCATGGAGTGGGCCGTGGGCAGCTACCTCATCAGCGGCCGCACCAACGGTAATCTGGATCCAACCGGCGACGCTACCCGCGCCGAAGTGGCACAGATCATCATGTGGTTCTGCTCCAACGTGCTGTAATCCCATAAAAAATCGCCTCCGGGGGAGGCGATTTTTTATGTTATTCCCATGTCTCCCGCTCCTGCGGGAAGGTGATGGCTGCGGTGGTGCCCTCTCCCACCTGAGAGGTGATGGTCAGGCGATGGCCCAACTTAGTCAAAATCCGCTTGCAGAGATATAGACCAATGCCGGTAGCTTTCTTCTCCCGGCGACCATTGAGGCCGGTATAACCCTTCTCAAAAATCCGAGGAAGATCCTCCGGGGCGATCCCGATACCCGTATCGGAAACAGTGAGCATCCGGTTGGAAAATTGGATACGCACCGTTCCGCGGGGGGCATACTGCACCGTGTTGGCCAGGAGCTGCTCCAGGCAAAAACACAGCCATTTCTCATCGGTGATGACCGTGGCATCCAGATTGCCCAGCTCCAGATGTATGCGGCTGCGAATCAGCAGCGGCGCAAACTTGCGCACCGACTGGCGCACCGCTTCATCCAGACGGCACGGCGCCAAGACATAGTCGCTTGTGTCGCTTCCCATGCGCAGATACGCCAGCACCATATCCACATACTGCCGGATACGGAAAAGCTGCGCCTCCAATTCCCGATTTCTGTCCGTATCCTCCTCCTGGAGGATGAGACTCATGGCGGAGATGGGTGTCTTGATCTGGTGCACCCACATGGTGTAGTAGTCCCGCCGCTCCTGCGCCTCAATGTCCCGGCGATCCAGCGCCAAAACCTTGCTGCGAAGCGTCTCGCTGAGCAGCTGCTGGTAGTCCTCTTCAATGTAGTCGGCTGCCTCAGGAAATTTCTCCGCAGTGGTAAGTTCCCGCCGCAAAAGTCTTTGCAGGTAGCGATGGCGACGGGAGAAGCGCAAAAAATCCACCGTGCCCGTCAAAAGCAGCACCACAGTGCACAGCAAAAGGGCGTAAGTCAGGGCAACAGACTCGACGTCTTCCAGGAAAAATACCACAGTAAAGATGACCGCCACCAGGATATACAGTGCAATCCATCCCCGTTGGCGGTGAAGATAGGCCAGCAGCAATCTCATGGGATCAGATACCCCATTCCTTTTTTTGTTAAGATCAACGTTTCCGCTCCCACCGACGCCAAGGTCTTGCGCAGGCGGGCGACATTGACTGTAAGCGTGTTCTCGTCCACAAAGCTGTCAGTCTCCCACAACCGCTGCATCAGCCGGTCGCGGCTGACAATTCGTCCTCGGTTTTCCAGCAGCACCCGCAAAATCAGCAGTTCATTGCGCGTGAGAGCGGCGGAACGCCCCTCTCTCTCCACCACACCGTCCTGGAGTCGGAGCCGCAGGGGGCCGCAGGTAAGCACTTCAGGGTTGGGTGCAAAGTCATAAGCTCGGCGGAGTAAGGCCTGCACTTTGGCCACCAAAATATTGCGGTCAAAGGGCTTGGCCAGAAAATCATCCCCGCCCATCTGAATGGCCATGAGGATGTTGAGGTTATCTGAAGCCGAGGAGAGGAATAGAATGGGTACTTGAGAAATCTTTCGAATTTCCTGACACCAGTGAAAGCCATTATAAAAGGGCAGAATTAGATCCAGCAGAACCAGATGGGGTTGGATCCGCTGAAACTCTCCGGTGATATCGCGAAAATCTTCCGCTACGAAACAGCTGTAGCCCCAGGAACGCAAATGTTCCGCCAAGGCCTCAGCGATGGCAGCATCGTCCTCCACCAGATAGATGGTCATGCGCTTTCCCCCTTTCCTTGCTACCCATGATACAGCATCCCGGGGGGAAAAGTCAAAGGCCATGGCAAATTATCAGGAAATTGCAAGAGATTACTGGCTTAACGGTGTCAGGATCAGGAAAAGGCCAGCAGCAATAGCTAGAACGCCCACACAGCGCAGGCTCGCCAGCAGCGTCTGCGCAGGATAGAGCACCAACGCCGCGCCGATGATAACTAATGCCAGCGCCACACCGATGCCAAGGAGCAGCACCAGTCGCGTCAGCGAACGGCAGAATTTGTCCATTTTATTCCCTCCTTTCTCAGGAGAGTATCGCCGTTTCGGCGGAGCATCATACCACAAATGACTCCGCGCAGCAGGCAGGCGGAGGCAAAAGCCCCCGCCCGTTAACAATGGCTATGGCTGCTCAGCCAGTTTCTTTAGAAGCGCTGCAGCGAAGCGGTAGGCCTTGAGGTAGGCCATGGTATCGTTGGAAAAGCCAAAGCGGCGCTGCACCTGCTGCACTGTCTCCTCCGACGGAGCCGGCTCCGACTGGCCCGCCAACGCCTTGGAAACCGCAGTGCGAAACTGATCCATGGTGCGGCCAAAGCGCGTAAACCAATGCTCAGGGTCGCCGTGGTTGGTCGCGTAGCCGTCGCGATGGCTCTCGGCATGGGAACGGATGGCAGAAACCGGAATGCCGTAGCGTCTGCATAGCTCGGCACACAGCTCCACCGCCTCTTGCCAGACCTGATTGAGATAGTCCGGGCTCTCCATTCCATCCTCACAGATTTCAAATTGAATGTGTGAGCTGTTATAGCTCCCCTTGCTGCCGCTCCCGCAGCCCCAGCAGCGCACCGTGAAGGGCAGCGTCTGCACTGTAGCCACAGTGCCGTCTGCCAGCCTGCCGATGAAGCCGTGGACGCAGACAGCCGGCGAAGTCACGCCGTTCCAGTGATTTCCATTTTCATTTTTCCCCAAAAGCTGGAGCAGTGCTGCGCTGCTTTTGCCGCCCATCCCCTCAGTCTGCCCGACAGCCGGCTGGACATAGCGGCGAAGATTGGGATTATTCGCGCCGGTGGAGTGCACCACAATCCCCTTGGGCTTTAAAGCCACACCAGCCCTGTAGCAGGGATTGTTCACCAGCAAGCAGGAAAGAAAGTTCATGGTTTTTGCACCTCCGGCAGTCCGGCAAGGGATGTGAGAACCGAGACAATCCCAGCCATCAGTGACATGACGCCGACAGCCTTCCAGTCCACCGTATAAAATGCCGCGCCGGTTCCCAACGCGGCGATAGCGGTTTGAGACATGGAGCGCAGGGCACGGATCCCGGCCGCCTTGCTCCAGGAAAGCCAATACTGTTTATTCATGGGAATCCCCTCCCGCTGGATTCTATGCCTCTACCCGCAAAAGTGTGCCGGGCTTTGGAAACTGCACAATTTCTCCTCCCCAATTGCGCCGATTTTTTACACCCTCTTCCCAAGGGAAACTTGACTATTTCGAATTGATCGGGTATCATAGGGAAAGATACCATTAAGTTCAATCAAAGGAAGAGAGGAGCGCTGCGCCATGACATACGTGACAATTCCCCTTGCGCTGTTTTCTCCCCAACTTCCCAATCAGGGTTTTGGCTTTGGCTTCGGTTTCGGTTTTTCCGCTGATCCTGTATTTGCCGTTTCCTTTGCGGCGTAGGGATTGCGGGAAAACCATTTTTTATATCCAGGAAAGGACGTGAGCCCATGAAAAAGCGATATTTAATTTTGGAGGATGGCACGATCTTCCAGGGCTGGGCCTTCGGCGCCGACAAGACTGTCATCGGCGAGCTGGTCTTTACTACCAACATGGTCGGCTACGTGGAAACTCTCACCGATCCCAGCTACTATGGTCAGATCATCATGCAGACCTTCCCCCTCATCGGCAACTACGGCATCATGGAGGAGGATTTTGAGGGAACGCCCCGGCTCTTCGGCTATGTAGTCAAAGAGTGGTGCCCCACTCCCAGCAATTTCCGCTGCCAGTATACCGTGGACGACTTCCTGAAAAAGCACGGCGTCCCCGGCCTCTGGGGCGTCGATACCCGGGAGATCACCACCCGTATCCGGGAGTACGGCGTGGTCAACGCCATGATTTCCGACACCATCCCCAGTGATTGGAGCGATATCGCCGCTTACACCGTCCACGATGCTGTAGCACGCTCCACCTGCGCCGCACCGGAGGAATACCCAGCTGCGGGAGAGGAAAAGTACCATGTGGTGCTTTTGGATTATGGTGCCAAGGGCAACATCGTCCGCTCTCTTCAAAAGCGCGGCTGCCGCGTCACAGCAGTTCCGTCCCACACTTCAGCGGAGGCTGTGCTGGCGCTGAAGCCCGACGGCATCATGCTCTCCAACGGCCCCGGCGACCCTGCAGAAAATGTTGGGCCCATCGAAGAGCTCAAAAAGCTGCTGGGGAAAAAGCCCATCTTTGGAATCTGTCTGGGCCACCAGCTTCTGGCCTTGGCGGCAGGCGGCCAAACTGTAAAACTCAAATACGGCCACCGCGGCGGCAACCAGCCCTGCCACCAAGTTGGCACCCGCCACACCTTTATTACCAGTCAAAACCACGGCTATGCCGTGGTGGCAAACTCGGTGCCAGGCGGCGTAGAGCGGTTTGTAAATGCCAATGACGGCACCTGCGAGGGCATGGACTACCCTGAATACCGCGCCTTCACCGTGCAGTTCCACCCCGAAGCCTGCTCCGGTCCCAAGGATACCGATTTTCTGTTCCAGCGTTTTATCGCCTTGATGGAGGGAAAAGACTATGCCGCTGAATAAAGACATCAAAAAAGTTCTGGTCATCGGCTCCGGCCCCATTGTCATCGGCCAGGCTGCCGAATTTGACTACGCCGGCGCCCAGGCCTGCCGTGTCCTCAAAGACGCCGGTCTGGATGTAGTATTGGTCAATTCCAACCCTGCCACCATCATGACCGACAACGCCCTGGCCGATGAGATCTATCTGGAGCCTTTGACTGCCAAGACCATCAAGCGCATTATTGAAAAAGAGCACCCCGACAGCATGCTGGCCGGTCTGGGCGGACAGGTGGGGCTCACCATCGCCATGGAACTGAGCAAGGAGGGTTTCTTGCAAAAGCACGGCGTCCGACTCCTGGGCACCAACGCCGAAGCCATTGACAAGGCCGAGGATCGTCAGCTTTTCAAGGACACCATGGCCGCCATCGGTCAGCCCACCATCGCCTCAGATATTGCCGAGACACTGGAGGACGCCTTGGCTGTGGCTGACCGCATCGGTTATCCGGTGATCGTCCGTCCTGCCTTTACGCTGGGCGGCGCAGGTGGCGGCGTTGCCTACAGCGAAGAGGAACTTAGAATTATCGCCCGCACCGGCCTCGATATGTCCCCCATTACCCAAATCCTGGTAGAGCGGTATATCAAAGGTTGGAAGGAAATTGAGTTTGAAACCATGCGCGACAGCTCCGGCAACGTCATTGCCGTGTGCAGCATGGAGAACTTCGACCCTGTGGGCGTCCACACCGGCGACTCCATCGTGGTAGCGCCTGCTCTCACCCTGGCCGACAAGGAATACCAGATGCTGCGCAAGGCATCTCTCGATATCATCTCTGCCCTCGGCATTGTGGGCGGCTGCAACTGTCAGTTTGCCCTGAACCCCGACAGCTTTGAGTACGCCGTCATCGAAGTGAACCCCCGCGTCTCCCGCTCCTCTGCTCTGGCCAGCAAGGCCACCGGCTACCCCATCGCCAAGATCACCACCAAGGTGGCTCTGGGCTACGATCTGGATGAGATCACCAACGACATCACCGGCAAAACCTGCGCCTGCTTCGAGCCGGCGGTGGACTACGTGGTGGTGAAGCTCCCCAAATGGCCCTTCGACAAGTTCTATGGCTCCAGCCGGGAGCTGGGCACCCAGATGAAAGCCACCGGAGAGGTCATGTCCATCGCCCCCAGCTTTGAGATGGGGATTATGAAGGCCGTCCGCGGCGCGGAGATCGGACTCATGACCCTCAACGCCAAGCCCTTAACCGACGAACCCCTGGAAGTACGCCTGGGACATCAGGATGACCGCCGCCTCTTCACAATTTTCGAAGCTCTCAAGGCAGGCTGGACCGTGGATGCCATCCACGACATCACCAAAATTGACCGCTGGTTCCTCTCCCGCCTGGAACACCTGGCCAAGTTTGAGTTGTCCATCACCGGCCAGCCCTTGGACAAGCAGACCTATATGCAGGCCAAGCGGCTGGGCTATCCCGACGCTGCTCTGGAGCAGATCACCAGACATCCCCTGCCGCCTAAAAAAGTGGCCTACTACAAGATGGTGGACACCTGCGCCGCTGAGTTCAACGCCGCCACACCTTACTTCTACTCCACCTTCGACCAGTTCTGTGAGGCACGGCGGTTCCGCCGCTCCGGTCGCCCGGTGGTCATGGTGCTCGGTTCCGGCCCCATCCGCATCGGCCAGGGCATCGAATTTGACTACTCTTCCGTGCACTGCGTCTGGACGCTCAAAAAATCGGGCTATGACGTGGTCATCGTCAACAACAACCCCGAAACCGTCTCCACGGATTACGATACCGCCGACCGACTCTATTTTGAGCCTCTCTGCCCCGAGGACGTGATGAACATTATCGAGGTGGAGAAACCCATCGGCGTCGTGGTAGCCTTCGGCGGTCAGACCGCCATCAAGCTCACGGAGTTTCTGGATCGCCAGGGTGTAAAGATCCTGGGCACCAGTCAGGACTCCATTGATATGGCCGAGGATCGGGAACGGTTCGACGCCCTTTTGGAGGAATTCCACATCAGCCGTCCCAAGGGCATGGGCGTCCACTCCCTCACCGAAGCCCTGGACGCTGCCGATCGCCTGGGTTATCCCGTGCTGCTGCGTCCCAGCTATGTCATCGGCGGGCAGAACATGGTCATCGCCCACAACAGCGAAGATGTCACGGTCTATATGGAGAAAATTCTCTCCGGCGGCATTGAGAACCCCGTGCTGGTGGACAAGTATATGAGCGGCATCGAGTTGGAGGTAGATGTGATCTCCGACGGCCTGGATGTACTGATCCCCGGCATCATGCGCCACGTGGAGCGCGCAGGCGTCCACTCCGGCGACTCCATCGCTGTCTATCCCCCCTTCGGCCTCACCGACCGGATGATCGACACCGTGGTAGACTGCTCCACACGCCTGGCGCTGGCCATGAAAACCCAGGGCCTCGTGAATATTCAATACCTCTTCTATGAAGGTCAGCTCTACGTCATCGAGGTAAACCCCAGAGCCTCCCGCACCGTGCCCTATATTTCCAAGGTCACCGGCGTGCCCATGGTGGATCTGGCCACGCGGGTGATGATGGGCGAAGCTTTGAAGGACTTAGGCTATGGCACCGGTCTCTACCCCACCCCGCCCTATTACTGTGTGAAGGTACCGGTGTTCTCCTTTGAAAAGCTCACCGATGCCAATTCTCGCCTGGGCCCCGAAATGAAGTCCACCGGCGAGGTGCTTGGCTTGGGACGCACCATGACCGAAGCCCTCTACAAGGGCCTCACCGCCTCCGGTATCACCATCGGCGACTGCCAGCCGGGACACACCCTGGGCGCTCTGCTTTCGGTGGACGATCACGACCTTTTGGAGGTGGTGGGCCTGGCCAAAAAGCTCGACGACCTGGGCATTACTCTCTACGCTCCGCCGGATACCACCCGCGCCATCGAAAAGCTGGGCATCCGGGTCAACCGTCTCAAATCCATCCGGGAAAGCGACCACATTTTCCGGGTGCTGGAGAGCGGCGTGATTGACCTCATTGTCTACACCGGCGACCTGCTGGTGTCCACCTATGATCACTTCCGGGCGCTCCATCGCCGGGCCATGCAGCTGTCCATCCCCTGCCTCACCTCTTTGGACACCGCCAATGCCCTGGCTGACATTATGGCCAGCCGTTATACCCAGGACAACACCGAACTGGTGGATATCAACCACATGCGCCGCACCCGCCAGACTCTCCATTTCTACAAGATGGAAGGCACCGGCAACGACTATATCCTCTTCGACAACCGTGATGGTCAGATCAACTGTCCTGAATCACTGTGCATCTCTGAATGCGACCGTCACTACGGCATCGGTGCCGACGGTATCGCCTTAGTGGAACACTCCGACATCGCCGACGCGAAAATGCGCATGTTCAATCGCGACGGCAGCTCCGGCGCCATGGCAGGCAACGTCATCCGCTGTGCAGCCAAGTATCTCTACGACTTCGGCGTTGTGGCCAAGGATGAGATCACCGTTGAAACCGCCTCCGGCGTCAAACATCTCAAGCTCTATATCACCAACGGCAAGGTGAGCTCGG
The DNA here is from genome assembly GCA_944386905.1 of uncultured Oscillospiraceae bacterium. GTDB lineage: Bacteria > Bacillota > Clostridia > Oscillospirales > Oscillospiraceae > Avoscillospira. Next base: position 1,372 of record CALXCW010000062.1, on the reverse strand, counting down.
TGGAGGTGGACATGGGCCAGCCCAGCCTGGATCCCAAGTCTCTTCCCTGCACCATCGATGAGCCGGAGCTCATCTACTACCCCGTTACCATCGGTGGGGAATCCTATAACATCACCTGCGTGAGTATGGGCAATCCCCACTGCGTGGTATTTTGCAGTGCAGTAAACGATGTGGACTTGGAGCGAGTGGGCCCCTTGTTTGAAAATGCCCCCATCTTCCCCGAACGTACCAACACAGAGTTTGTCCGCGTGGTGAATAAGACCACCCTCAAAATGCGCACCTATGAGCGTGGCAGTGGTGAAACTCTGGCCTGCGGCACCGGCGCCTGCGCGGCTGTGGTAGCCGCCGTGGAAAATGGCTACTGCGAAAAGAATCAGGACATTACCGTTCAGGTGCGCGGCGGCGACCTGGTGGTACGCTACACCGATACCGGCGTCACACTCACCGGCGGCGCCCGGCTGGTCTACACCGGCCAGCTGGAATATTAAGTTACTTTCCACCATAGCGTAAAAGGAGGCGATCGTATGAAGTATACGCCCATGCTCCGCGTGCGCGTGGACGGCCAGGACTACACCTATCCCAAAGGCACCACCTTCCGCGCCATTGCCGCGGACTTCCAATCCCAATTCCCCCATGATATTCTCCTGGTACGGCGAGACGAAAAGCTCTGTGAGCTGAGCAAGAAGCTCGACCGAGACTGCACTCTGCGCTTTCTCACGATTCAGGACAAGCCCGGCATTCAAACCTACGAGCGCACTGCGGTGCTGCTGATGCTCCGCGCCTTCTACGATGTGGCAGGGCGAGACAACGTCAGCCGGCTGATGGTAGAATACTCCCTCAGCCACGCGCTCTACCTCCGCTACCAGGGCTCTCTGCCCCTGGACGAGGCACTTCTTTCCCGCGTGGAAGGGAGGATGCGCAGCCTTTGTGAAGCTGCCCTGCCCATCGAAAAACGCTCTGTGGACACCGATGATGCCGTACGTTACTTTGAGCAGCAGGGCATGACCGACAAGGCAAAGCTCTTGCGCTTTCGCATTGGCTCACGGGTGAACATCTACACCCTGGATGGCTTCTCGGATTATTTCTATGGCTATATGCTTCCGGATACCGGTTATGTCAAGCACTTTGCCCTGGAGCTCTATGAGGACGGCTTTCTGCTGCGGCTGCCCAGCCAGCAGTGTCCCGATGCCCTGGCGCCCTTCACCCCATCGCAGAAGGTCTTTCATGCTCAGCGTAACGCGGAGCGGTGGTCGGAGGCACTGCAGATCTCCAATGTCGGCGACGTCAACGATCTGATTGCCGAGGGCAAGGCAACCCAGATGGTGCTGGCGCAGGAGGCGCTGATGGAAAAGTCCATCGGCGACATCGCCGC
>CALXCW010000061.1 GCA_944386905.1 uncultured Oscillospiraceae bacterium | reverse complement strand
ACTGGAGCGCTTTTTCTTGGTGTTGGGCTGCAAAATGCTCAAAAAGCGCAGGCGAAGCAGTGTGAAAAGCATGTTATGCACCTGCCTTTTCCGCCAATTCGAGGAATACCTCCTCTAGACTGGCATCACCCTTGACATCTTCCATGGAGCCGGAGGCCACCAGTTTTCCACCGCGGATGATGGCTACCTTGTCGCAGAGCTTTTCAGCTACCTCGAGGACATGGGTGGAGAAGAAAATGGCGGAGCCCTCCTGGCAGAGCTGACGCATCAGGAGTTTGAGCTGATGGGAGGCCGAGGGATCCAGTCCCACAAAGGGCTCATCCATCATCAAAAGCCGAGGTTGATGGATCAGCGCAGAGAGGATGGCCAGTTTTTGCTTCATGCCGTGAGAATAAGTATTGATGGGCTGGGAGAGATCACCGGTCAGGGAGAAAGCCTCGGCATAGTGGTCAATGCGTTGGCGGCGAAGCTCCTTGGTGATACCATAGACGTCGGCGACGAAGTTGAGATATTGATATCCTGTGAGAAACTCATAGAGGTCAGGGTTGTCGGGTATATAGGCGATGCGGCGCTTACACTCCAGAGGATTCTCGGCCACAGAAATGCCGTCCACCAGAATTTCGCCCTGGTCAAAGGGAAGAATGCCGCAGCAGGCTTTGAGGGTGGTGGTCTTGCCGGCGCCGTTGTGGCCGATGAAGCCGTAAATTTCGCCGGGAGCAATGTGCAGGCTCAGGTCATCCACGGCCCGCTTGGTACCGTAGGTTTTGGTGAGATGGGAAATGCGGAGCATAACCATACCTCCTGTATTATTGTATTAGTATCATAATACATTAGCTGCGGCATGTCAAGGTGCGCAGTTCTTTTTTTATGCCCTGTCCCATACATTCAGAAGGGGTGATCGCATGATAAAACGAAACAGCCGCGTATTGGTCTTTTTTGGCTTGCTGTTTGCGGCGGTGCTGGCGGTGGGTACGGTTTTTTCCGGTTCTCTGGCGGTGGCTGCTGGCTCTTGGGGATTGAGTTTTCAAGAAGATGGTACACCGCCAACAGGCAACACCAGTGCCACGGCGCTCAGGGCCTACAATGCCGCTTATATTGGCGATGACAGCGAGAAAACGATCTATCTGACCTTCGATTCCGGGTATGAAAATGGCTGCACATCGCAGATACTTGATATTTTGAAGGCGCATGGCGTTCCGGCGGCGTTTTTTTTGGTGGGAACCTATATCGAACAAAATGAGGAGCTAGTGCGTCGGATGGTGGAGGAAGGCCATATCGTCGGCAATCATACCTACAGCCACCCGGATATGGCTTCTGTGGAGGATCCTGCGGCCTTTCGCCGGGAGCTGAGCCGAGTAGAGGCAGCTTTTCAGGCGGCCACCGGGCAGGAGATGGAACGCTATTACCGCCCGCCACGCGGCATTTACAGCGAGAGTAATCTGACCATGGCGAAGGAATTGGGGTATAAGACGGTCTTTTGGAGTTTGGCATATGTGGATTGGGAGCGGGACGACCAGCCCACTGCGGAAGAAGCCTTTTCCAAACTCATTCCGCGGATCCACAACGGAGCTGTGGTTCTGCTCCACTCCACCTCTACGACAAACGCAGCCATTCTCGATGAGCTCTTAACACGCTGGGAGGAGATGGGCTATACCTTTGCGCCGATCTCAGAGCTCTTTGAAAAAGCTGCGTCGTGAGCTGTCACCGAATCGGGGCGGCGGCATATCATGGAATGAACGGGGCAAAACCCCGATTTCCATGAGGAGGTTTTCACTATGTCTTGTAATTCTTCCGGTATGTGCGTCTTTGGCAGCAGCAGCTGGTGGATCATCATTCTGATTCTGGTTCTGCTCTGCGGCAACAATGGCATCCTGGGCGGCAACTGCTGCGACAACAGCTGCAGCTGCTAAGGGTCAAACGCTACATGCAAAGAGAGGCTGCCAGCAGGCAGCCTCTCGAAGTTTTGCATATTTGTTTTGCGGCTCCATGCAGATCCGATGTGGATCTACGAAAAATGCGCAGCGCAATTCCCATAAACCAGATGACCTGCATGGTAAGTTTGCTTGACCTGGATGGCGCATAAATCCTCAGGTGCGCTGGTCAGGGGATTGCGGTCGACGACGATGAGATCTGCTTGCATTCCTGCTTTGATGGCTCCTTTGCGTGTGCTCTCGCCATACTGAGCAGCTGCGCGCGTGGTAAGGCATTGCAGGGCTTCCCAGACAGGCAGACGCTCCTCCTCGCCCAGAAGGACGCCGCCGCGGCTGACACGATTGACGGCGCACCAGAGAGTTTCGAACATATCCGGCTGTATCACCGGGCTATCCTGGTGAAATGTGATGGGGACACCGGCCTGGAGCGCTGAGGCGGCCGGACTGATGGCAGAAGCCCGCTCCAACCCGAGATTTTGCAGGTGTGCGTCACCCCAATGGTAGACATGGGCCACAAAGAAAGAGACCCATACCCCCAATTCGGCGGCCTGAGAAAGCTGATCGCGGCCCATCAGCTGGCCATGGAGGATCACAGGCCGCAGGGAGCGAAGCTGAGGGTAGGATGCCTCCACTTTGGACACGCACCGGAGGAATTGCTCCACCGCTGCGTCGCCGTTGCAGTGGGCCAGGATTTGTAATCCTTCGCGTACCGCGCACACCAGCGCATTCTCGACCGCCGCGTCGTCCAGTGTGCCGTAGCCGCTGCCGCCGCCCACATAGGGCTTGCGCACCCATGCGGTGCGGCCCTGGGGCGAGCCGTCCAGAAAAATTTTGAGTCCTCCCAGTTTGAGATGGCCTCGGACATCTTGGGAGAGGCCCAAGATGTTGCGCACATCGCCCAGGACATCGGGGCTACAGTAGGCGACCAGATCCAGCTTCAGGAGCTGCTTTTCAAGTAGCAGGCGGTAATCCGGGAGCATCTCCGCCGTAAGCATGCCCTCTTGAATGGTGGTGATGCCGTGGGAGGCATAGCAGGACTGGGCTTGGCGGTAGGCCTCTGCCAGAGCTGTGTCGTCAGGACGCGGAAGGGCGCGCAGACATTGGAAAAAGGCATTTTCCTCCGCGTAGCCTGTAAGAAGGCCGTCACGGATTTCAAAGCGGCCGCCGGTGGGCTGAGGCGTCTGAGGGGTGAGGTGCAGAGCACGCAGAGCCGCGGAGTTGAGAAGGCCCATATGGCCCGACTGATGCTGGATGAGCAGCGGCCGGTCAGGCGCGGCTCGATCGAGGACGGAGAGGTCGGGGTGACGGCCGCCGGGGAAGCGAGTGTGGTCGTAGTCCCGGGCCACGATCCATTCGCCCAGGGTTGTGGTGTTGTCCTGAATGCGTTTGACGAGCGCCTCTTCCGTGGACACGCCCTTGAGAGAGCACTGAAGCTGGGCATAGGCCAGCTGGGTAAAGTGACTGTGACAGTCAAGAAAGGCAGGCATCAGCGTGGCGCCGCTGAGATCCACCATCTCAGCATTGGGTGCCTGGGCGCGGAGGGAGTCCAGGTCGCCCAGAGCCGAGATGGTTTCCCCGCGCACCAGCACCGCCGCCGGCTGTTGGCCGGTCATGGTCACGATGTCGCCGCCATAAAAAATGAGGGCATGTTGCATGGCTTGATCTCCTTATCGTGTTTTTGTCAGTATTTCCTTCCCTGCGCAGATCATGCGCCGCCTTGCCAAAGCCTATCGTGGCGTGGTATACTAATAAACAAATGGGCTGGTAAAGGAGCGATGGAGATGGAATATCAAAAATACGCAGATACCTACGTTTTGCGGTTAGCGCCCGGCGAAGAGATCCTTACGCAGTTGTGTGCACTTGCTGAGACAGAAGGGATTAAGCTGGCTGAGGTCACAGGCATTGGCGCGTTGCGCGAACTTGCGGTGTGTGTATTTGACACGGTGGAAAAGATCTATTACGACAATGTCTTTACTCAGCCCATGGAGCTTTTGAACCTTTCGGGCACCATCACCGAAATGGACGAAAAGCCTTATCTCCATCTCCATGCCGCCGCCGGAGATGGCAAGGGCCACGTTCTTGGCGGCCATCTCAAAAGGGCTGTGGTCAGCGCCACGGCAGAGATTTTGGTGCGTACGTTGGACGGGCGGATTGGTCGGAAATTCAGTTCCGAAATCGGCCTTAACTTGCTGGATTTCGGATAATTCGTCGCCGCAACCGTCAGTTGCGAACTTTCCAAGCCGAACTGCTTGGATGCAACCACGGCATTTGATATCCTAAAGCCATCAACCAACCAAGGAGGCAAAGGCTATGACCTTAGGAGAAAAGCTGCAACGGCTGCGCCTGCAAAACGGCATGTCCCAAGACACTTTGGCGCAGCGGCTGGGTGTGAGCCGTCAAGCTGTGAGCAAGTGGGAGCGGGACGAGGCTATGCCGGATCTGGATAAGATATTGAAACTCTCTGAACTCTATGGCGTATCTTTGGATTCCATTTTGAAGAACCAGCCCGAAACGGCCCATGAGGCTGAGACACAGGAAGCCAAACATGGGGAAACCGTTAAGCAGCGGATACATTGGAACCAGGCCCTCACCTGGGTGGGCTTGTTGGGCGGAATTGCCATGGTTATCTGGGGCCTGATGGATGCGGCGGGCATATTGCTCTTTCAGAGCATCGCGAATGGTATGCTCTCCAGCGCCACAGGTTTGATGCAGTCTGCTGTGATGGTGGAAGAGAGCGGGATTGTGTCCGAATTTATGCGCGTTCCTGCGCTGCTGCTGGTACAGCCCCTTCTCAAAATTCTCTGCGGTGTTCTCTTGATTCTCCTGGGACTTTGGGCACACAAGAAAGGAAAAAAATAGGTATGAAACATATCAAGCCAGGCCGGGGGCCTTCAGCCATGGGCGGCGTTGCCGCGGTCGCTGCCGCTCTTTTCGGCGTTTTTTGGACAGCCATTGCGCCGGGATTTATGAAAGCCTTTGGCGTTATCTTCATTGTCCTGGCCATTGCCCAGGCGGTGTATCATTGGAACAATGCCACACGAAAAGACCGCTTTTCTGCTTTTGACATTACCGACAGCGACGAGGAGCCAGATCCGCTTCAGCGACGCTTTCACGGCGAGGAGCCGCCCAGCCGAAGCGATGCAGCACGTTTTTGCCCTTACTGCGGCGCTGCGGTACAGGCAGATTATCGCTTTTGCAGAAGCTGCGGCAAGGAGATTGATTGATGTCCCCGCGCCGGTGTGTGATTGTGGGCGGGGCAGCCATTGACGACTATGCTTCTGTGAAGGTCGGTCTCAAGCCGGATGACTTTTTCATCTACTGCGACAGTGGCCTGAGACATCTTTCGGCGCTCGGGGTGCCGCCTGACCTCGTTGTGGGAGACTTCGATTCCCATGAGCCGCCCCAGCTGATGGTAGAGACCATCCGCCTTCCCAGAGAAAAAGATGATACGGACACCATGTTTGCCGCCCGGGAGGCCGTGCGCCGTGGTTTTTTGGAGGTGCTGCTCCTGGGAGTGGTGGGCCGGCGACTGGATCACTCACTGGGGAATGTATCCATTCTCTTCTGGCTGGCCCACCAGGGGGTTCGCGGCGAGATCTGGGATGACTATTCCCGGATGGAGGTGGTGGAGCGGGAGGCCACTGTGGATCCGCGGTATCCCTACTTTTCTCTCCTCAACCTCACCGGTACAGCCCGGGGCGTTACCATTGAGGGGGCAAAATTCCCCCTTTGCCGCGCCGAGCTTCCCTGCGACTACGCCTATGGCGTCAGCAATGAGCCACTGCCGGGCGTTTCAGCCAAAATAACCTTGGAAATGGGGGAACTGCTCTTAATCAAGGTTCTACGGCCCTAGATAGAAACAAAGAAGGATTTTCGCCGGTTCTATAGGTATAGGCGAAATCCTTCTTTTGTCTATCAGCCTACGCTGTCACTGGTGGGGTGACGCTTTCTGCGGCGGCGGGGCTTGGGCTTGTCCGTGACGCGTTCATAGGTTTGGGCAGCCTCAGAATCGGGGGAATAGACCAAACGGCTCACCCGCAGGCCGTCCGCCTCCGGGCTCAAACGGATGCGCACGAGAAAGTTTCCGTGCTCCGGGCAGGAAGCCATGGCCATGTAGCGACGATCCTGCTGGCTGACCCAGCGGCCAAGGGTCATGGGCCCCTGACAAGTGGGACAGCGGTTCTCCGTGCCGGAGAGGGCCGCCATAGCAGCCTCGCGGCTCTCATAGCCATGGAACACCTGCCGACTCAAACAGCCGGGGAGCTCCCCGCCGTGGAAACCGTTTTCATGCTCGCTGAGGGCTTTATCATATTCCGCCATACCCCGGGGCAGATCCAGCCGCGTGCAGAGGATTGCGGTGTGGTAAGCATCGCCCAAGGCGTCGTGCGCCGGGCGGCTTGCTTCGACGCCGGCCATCTGCATGGCGGTCTTCAGAGCTTTCTGGGCTGTGGCCCCATCGGTTTGGGCATTGAAGATCATCTGGGCGTTGTACCAGCGATCAATCCAGCTGCTGTCTATCTGGTGCAGGGCCATATTTTCTTTGAGAATGGCGATATCGTCAAAACCCCAGGTTAAAAATACGCAGTCATCACCGCACCATTCGCGGAAAGCTTCCATTGCGGCAGGAAAGGGGATGCCCCGCTCAGCCAGCATAGAATCCTTGATACCTGTAAGGCTGGAAACCTTTTTGTTGAGCTTTCGGTAATACTTGGGCCGGATTAGAGCCTGGAACTCATCGCCCACGATCTGTCGGTCAGTCACCCGCACGGCTCCGATCTGGATAACTTCGCCGCGGATCCGCACTGGCAGTACCCGTTTGGCCGCATAGGTGCCTGGCCAGGGCTGATTCCACTCCATATCCAGGACAATATATTGCATAATCCCGACGCTCCTTCTGCCTTCCACACTTTTTCTATCATACCACAGCGGCGGCAGTGTTGTAAACACCCACCTTAGCGCATAGGATGGTGGAGAAAGGCGGGATGACAATGCCATACTTATTCTTGAGCCCCTCGACCCAGGAGTTTAACCTCTATGCCACCAGAGAGAATGAGGAATACTGGATGAACCTGCTGGCCGACCGCATGGAGCCATATCTCCTGGCCAGCGGAATTGGTTTCACGCGCAACGATCCCGACCGGGACGCCGCGGCGGCTATTCGGCAGTCCAACGCAGGAGACTATGATTTTCATTTGGCGCTGCACTCCAATGCCGCGCCGCCGGATCGAAGCGGCCAGGTGCGGGGTGTGGATTTTTACTACTATCCCACCAGTGCTGACGGCCTTCGGATGGCGGAACTGCTCACGGCTCAGATACAGAAAATTTACCCGCTGCCGGAGCTGGTGCGCCCGGTGAGCACCACCTTTATCGGAGAGGTGCGCCGCACCAGAGCTCCGTCGGTGTTGGCGGAGCTGGGCTACCACGATAATGTGGAGGATGCCACATGGCTGGAGGAAAACCTTGACGAGATTGCGGCGGCCCTGGTACGGGGCGTGTGCGAATACTTTGCTGTGCCCTTTGTGGAGCCTGGGCCGGTGCGCGAGGGCGTGGTAACGGTGCAGTGGGGCACGCTGAATATCCGCGACCGGCCCAGTCTGGATTCCCAGGTTCTGGCCTCAGCGCCGGGAGGCGCCGTGCTCACAGTCTACGGGGAAGCGGGCAATTGGTATTCTGTGTCCTATCATGGAATTGTGGGCTACGCAAACGCGGCATTTGTGGTGGTAAATTAGTCCAATCCTCCCTGTCCGGCGGCGAAGAGCCGCTCGATTCGTGCGAAAAGGGCGGTATGGCAGGGATCTTCTTCCAGATCTGTCCGTGCCATAGTTGCCTGGGCGGCGGTCTGGGCATCGCGGATCAAAGCCATGTTCTCAATCAGGCTCGCGGCCTTGAACGGGGGCAATCCATGCTGGCGGCTGCCAAAAAAATCGCCGGGGCCCCGCTGGGAAAGATCCGCTTCGGCGATGGCGAAGCCGTCGCAGCTTTTGACCAGGGTTTTCAACCGCTGCCGAGCCTCTGCGCTGTGGTTGGAGGAGAAGAGCACGCAATAGCTCTTATCCCGGCCGCGGCCCACTCGCCCCCGCAATTGGTGGAGCTGGCTGAGGCCAAAGCGATCCGCGTTTTCAATGACGATGAGGGTGGCGTTGGGCACGTCCACGCCCACCTCGATGACGGTGGTGGCCACCAGAACGTCCAGCTTATGGGCGGCAAAGTCGGCCATCACCTGTTCTTTTTCTGCGGGGCGGAGCTTTCCATGGAGGAGTCCCACCCGGAGCTCGGGGAAAACGGCCTTTTGCAGTGTCTCCGCCCAGACCTCGGCGGATTTGAGGCTCTCCAACTCGCTTTCCTCTACGGCGGGGCAGACCACATAGACCTGATGGCCCGCGGCGGCCTGCTTGCGGATGAAGGCATTGATCCGCGGCCGCATGGTCTCATCCACCAGAAAGGTATCCACTTGCTGGCGGCCAGGGGGAAGCTCATCCAGGAGTGACACATCCAGATCGCCGTAGATCATCAGTGCCAGTGTGCGGGGGATGGGGGTGGCAGACATCACCAGCAGGTGAGGGCTCTCACCTTTGGCACGGAGGGCGGCGCGCTGCTGCACGCCGAAGCGGTGCTGCTCGTCGGCCACTACCAGTCCCAGGCGGCCAAAGGTTACATCCTCGGTGAGCAGTGCATGGGTACCCACCACCAAGGCGATGGAGCCCTCGGCTAATCCGGCTTTGATGCGGCGCTTTTCGGCCGCCGGAGTGGAACCGGTGAGCAAAACCGGCGCCAAAGAGAAGGGGGCAAACAGCGCCGAGAGAGAGTGGAAGTGCTGCTCAGCCAGAATCTCCGTCGGCGCCATAATGGCGGCCTGGAAGCCGTTCTCTACGGTCAGGTAGGCTGCTGCCGCTGCCACGAGTGTCTTGCCGCTGCCCACGTCGCCTTGGAGCAGGCGGCGCATGGCTTCACCTCGGCCCAGATCGGCGCGGATATCATCCATGGCCCGCCGCTGGGCGCCGGTGGGAGCATAGGGGAGCTTTTCCAGAAAAGGGGAGAGCTCCAGCACTGTAAAGGCGGTGGCCGGAGTTTTGTTTCGGCTTTGCCGCAGGTAGAGGAGGCCTGCGGAGAAGAGGAAGAACTCCTCAAATACCACACGCCGCCGGGCTCGGGCCAGTTGGTCGAAATCAGGCGGATTGTGGATGCATTGATAGGCTTCCCGGGCCGAGCAGAGGTCGTATGTCTGAAGTACTGCTTCGGGCAAGACTTCTGGCAAGGTGGGCAGGCAGATCTCCAGCGCCCGGTTGACGGTGCTGCGCAGCAGCGACGCCGGTAGCCCTGCGGTGCGTGAATATACCGGCAAAATCCGACCGGTTACCAGCTGCGGCCCTTCCAAAGGTTCAAACTGGGGATTCTGCATGGCATAACCGGTGAAATCTCCCTTGAGCACGCCGTAGAACCGGTATTCGCGGCCATATTCCAGAGCCTGAGCGGCATAGGGATAGTTGAAAAAAGTCAGCCGCAGCTGAGCTGTGTCGTCTGCCACGGTGAGCTGGGTAATGGTGAGCCCCCGGCGAATCTGCGCCGTCTTGGGTTGACGTACAACCATGGCCCGAAAGCATGCCGGTTCATCCACCTGCAGCTCTGAAAGGCGCACAAACTTGGTGCGATCTTCGTAGCTGCGGGGAAAGAAGGTGACGAGGTCGTAGAGAGTGTGGATGCCCAGCCGGGCAAACTGCACAGCTCGGGCTGGGCCGATGCGGGGCAGGGCGGTGATCTCCGTGGTATAGTCCATGGGATCCCTCCTTGGCGTTTTTCTTCATTATACCGCCCTCCGCTAACCGCCGCAACCCCCATGGCAAGCGGCTTGTAATTGTGGACGGCAGATGGTATCATAGAAAAAGATTATCCTCCATGAAAGATTAACTATTAAAAGTCAACCCTCAAAATGAATGGTGGTGGTCAAACGCAGATGGTTCAAAAAGGGCATAG
>CALXCW010000060.1 GCA_944386905.1 uncultured Oscillospiraceae bacterium | reverse complement strand
GTAAACCGGGGCCCTGGTATGAAGCGGAAAAGCGCGGGGATGAAATATGGAGGAAACCGGATTTTTTTCACGGAAATCATTGTATCACAACGGATTTTCAATTACAATGCAAGCGCATTGGGAAATCTCGACTTGTTCTGCTGCTGCCAATGGGCGCAGGCGCAGCCTTGCATCTGCAAAAGAAATGCCGCGGCGCGCAGAGCTGCCGCGGCACAGACTGTTGAGAAACCTTGCTACTGGCGCTCGGGACAGAGCAGCAGGGGGTGTGTGCGGGGGGCAAAGAGCCCCCTGCACGTTCAAAAAAGATGGATTTTTCGACTTTTGAAAGTTGAAAAATCCTAAGGCAGCGTGTCGAAAAGACTTTTTCGACACGCTGACCGCTGCCGGAATGGCAGCGGTATTTTTATGGCGGAGAGGTTAAGCGTCGTCGGATTCTTCAATTTTGCGGAACACCGGCACCAGCAGGTTGCTGCTGGCATAGCTGCTGAAGCCGAAGCCCAGGGCGATCCAGAATACCAGGGTGCGGAAGAAAATGGGGAGGGAGATGTAAGCCAGCGCAAAGGGCAGCACAATGAGCAGCATCATCACCAGGGTGCGGGGGAGCTTCACGATGGCCAGGACGGTGGCATTGATAAAGTGCTGCTTGAGGGGATTCTCATAGCGCACGATCAGGGGGAAGAGATGGGAGGCGATGCCCAGCATCAGGGCCATAATCAAATAGAGCACCCACCGCAGCACCTGTTCCACCACGCCGGTGCAGTAGAAGGACACAATCATCACATTGAAGATCATTCCCACGAAAAAGAGCAGTATGATCAGCCAGGCAATGGTCGCTTGGCGAAAATTCTCCTTGAAGGCGCCGAAGAAGCCCCGCAGCAGGCTGGGCTGCTCTCCGAAGGCGATGTCCTGGGTGACCTTGTTCAGACCGGTCAGGGCCGCACCCGCGGTGACGATGGGCAAGGAGCAGACAATGAAGAGAAAGTTTGCCAGAATGATATCTCCCACACGAGCCAGAAACTGGATGAAGGGATTGTCCATGTTAAATTTCATGCTTTTCTCCTTGCGATATGCCGCGTCCCACCGGCGCCTGGGCGGAGATATTGTTCCGCAAGGCGCTGGGGGATACGCCGAAGTACGTTTTAAAGTGGGTGTAGAAGTTGTTGAGGTGGACGTAGCCCACCATATTTGCGATGACGGAGATCTTCTCCTGGGTGTTGACGATGAGCCGCTTGGCTTCGAGCATCCGATAGGACATGAGGTATTCGGAGAACTTCATGCCCGTATCCTTCAAAAAGACGCGGCCGATGTATTTGGCGCTCATGTTCAGCTCTTCGGCGATGGAGATGAGCGTCGGGGAGGCGCGAAAATCGCTTCGCACCAAGAGGAGGATCTTGTTGGTGACTTTGGAGAAGGAGGCGTACTCCTTCCCCAGCACGGGATCCAGCTCCTTTTTCTCCCCGCCGCGCTCCGCGGGCGCGCTGCGATTGACCATCGCACGCTCGAGAAATTTCCGCATCTCTCCGGCGCTGAGGGGGCAGAGCAAATAGTCCTGGGCGCCGGAGCGCATGGATTCCCGGATGAGCTCAGGGGAGTTTTCCTCGGCTACGATGCAGAAGGCCGTGTGAAACCCGATGGAGCGCAGATGAGCCGCCAGTTCATAGCCCTTGTACTTCCCCAGCCGGATGTGGACAAGGGCGATATGCGGTGGCAAATCCATGGCCTTATCCACTGCTTCCACGTAAGAACCGGCGGTGATAATCGAAGAAATGCCGTATTCCGCCCAGTTCAGCAGTGCCTTGGCCGCTTCCCGGCGTTCGGCGCTTTCGTCTACAATCAGTAGCCGATACATGTGTGTCCTTCACATCCTTTCCCGCGATTTACGCCGCCGTATTCCGGCAGCGGACGGACAATCGATTTCATGCTAGCGAATGTCATAGATGGACTTGATTTCCAGGGCACGCTCCAGCTCCTCCGCGGTTCGGGTGGTCTTGGCCGTCACGCGGTAGGGCTCGTCGTTGGTAATGCTGAAGAAATTGTCGGAAAGCACCACGTCGCAATCCCGGAAGTCCAAAAAGACGCCCTTGGCGAACACATTGGCGCCGACAAGGATCTCCACGCCCGCGTCGGTATCCCGCAAGGTGGTGTGAAAAGCGGGGCGGCTCCAGCAGAAGTGCTTGGCCGGCACCAGCAGCTCCACCTGGCGCATCAGGAAGCGGCCGGAGGCGTCGTAGAGATCGGCATAGAGGTAGGTGTCATAGGGATCCTGGCAGCGCACCGGATAGGTGAGCACGTCGGCGGCGCTGAGGGCGTCCACCGCCGCGTCTTTCCAGGTCTCATCCAGCACCGTGAGGTCGCCGCGGCACATCCCCAGGCGGACGGCGCCCCGGAAATCGGCCATGGTCTCGTTGGAGAGATTGACGGTGAGCTTGCCCTGCTCCAAGAACAGTCCCATGGCCACCGGGGCATAGAACTTCCGCGCAGCATAGTGCAGCGCCTTGTAGCGGCCGAAGCTGTCCACACTCGACCAGGAGGCCACGGGCCAGCAGTCGTTGAATTGCCAGTAGATCGAGCCCATGCAGTAGCCCCGCTGGCGGCGGAAGTGCTCCACGCCGTACTGGATGGCGTCGGCCTGGAGAAGCTGCGAGGCGTAGACCAGGTTTTCAAAGGCGGCGGGGTAGAGATAGTTGTCCGAGAGATAGCGGAGGATCTTGCCGTTGCCGCCCTTGCATTTCTGGTGATTTTCCATCACCCGGGAGAAGCAGTTCATATCCTGCGCCTGGCAGAAGGTGCGGATGGTTTTCATGGAGGGGAAGCTCTCAAAGCCGTACTCCGAGCAGAAGCGGAAGCGCTTTTGCCGATAGGCGGTAAAGGGCACGCCGCCGTGCCAGACCTCCCAGTAATGGGTGTCGCCCTTGGCGGGGTTGTCGGGATCGTCAAAGCCGCCGCCGGAGGAGGGGCTGGAGGGCCAGTAGAAGGTGTCGGGGGCGTACTTCTCGCACAGCTCCGGCAGAAGGTGGCCGTAGAGCCGGGTATAGTCGTCCCGCACCAGCTGGTTGTCCCGGGCGCCCCAGTTGAGCACGCCGCTTTCCATTTCGTTGTTGCCGCAGAGGAGTCCCAGAGAGGCATGGTGGTGCAGGCGCTTGAGGTTGCAGGTGGCCTCCTCGGTAAACTCCCGCGCCATCTCCTCGGTGAGATAGATGTTGGCGCAGGCCACCATGAAGTCCTGCCAGACCAGGATGCCGTACTGGTCGCAGTAGTCGTAGAAGCAGCTGTCGGGGTAGTAGCCGCCGCCCCAGACGCGAAGGGTGTTGAAGTTGGCGTCCACGGCCTGGCGCACCAGGGTCTCCCACCGCTGGGGCGTCACACGGCTGAGGAGGTTGTCCATGGGGATCATATTGGCGCCCATGGAGAAGATCTTGACGCCGTTGAGCACGAAGCAGAATTCGCTGCCGGACTTGTCCGGATCGGGGGCGGTGCTGACGGTGAGGGTGCGTAGCCCCAGCTTCTTTTCGCAGCGGTCAATCACCGCGCCGTCGTAAAGGAGCTCGATGGTGAGGTCGTAGAGGGGCTGGTCGCCGTAGCCCCGCACCCACCAGAGGCGGGGATTCTCCACCGGCAGGATGCCGTGGCCGTCCTGCAGCTGGACGCGCTTGCCGTCCAGGGTGGCGTAGATCGCGCAGCCGGCGTGCTGGCGGGTGGTGACATCCACCTCCACGGCCACCTGCCCGTTCCGATGGTGCTGACGCACGGCGACGTCCTCCAGCTGATCCACGTCGTAGGCCACCAGCTCCACAGGGCGGAAGATGCCCATGTCCGGCAGCGTGGGGCCCCAGTCCCAGCCGGATTGGTACATGGCTTTGCGCAGATGGGCCGCGCCGGGGATGGTGTCGCCGTCGTTCATGTAGAGATAGTGCCTGTGCTGCGCCGCGGCAAAGTAGCGCCGGGGGGACTGAAATTCCAGCCGCAGCCGGTTTTCGCCCGGGTGCAGCAGGGGCTTCACGCTGTAGCGGTAGAGCCGATGCATGTTTTTGACCTTGTCCAGCAAGACGCCGTTGAGATAGATATGGCAGAGGGTGTCCAGGCCGTGAAAGACCAGATCGATCTGGTCATGGGCCAGCAGGGCGTCGTCGGCGTCGATGACGGCGGAGAAGGCGCAGTCCTTCTCGGCGAGGTATTGCAGCTCCCGCTCGTTGAGGCCGTAGAAGGGATCGGGGATCTTCTTGTGGTCATAGAGCACGCTGTACATGGTGCAGGGGGCTTGGCAGGGGAGGGGTTCAAAGCCCTCATATTCAAATATCCAGCTTTGAATTTGCATGGGTGCGTCATCTCTCCCTTCTATGCGTCTATGCGTGAATGGCAATGCTCCAGCGGTTTTCATAGCGCTGGCCGGGGGCGAGGGCGATGAGATCGCGCTGCGTCTCCAGCACGGCAATTTCGCCCTGGGCGGAGGGCAGGGAGCACCAGGGCTCCAGGCAGACATAGGGTGCGTCGGTATGGGGCATGTGCCAGATGCCGAGGTAGGGCATCTGGGGAAATGTCAAGGTGACGCCGTGACCGTCGCCGTCGGTCTCCAGGGTCACCTGGCGGCAGACATCCTGCAGGACAATGGCGTCCTGGTCGAAGAGGTCGTGCCGGAGGGGGAGGTACTGCCCGTCCTCCAGGGGGTAGGGCGTGGCGGTGCCGTCCAGGAGGCACGCGTCGGTAAAGCCCACGCGCTTGGGCCGGCAGGGTTCGGCAAACCGCAGGCGGTAATCGTGGAAGGATTTGCCCCGGATCAGCGGCACGTTGAAGCCCGGATGGCCGCCCAGACCGAAGTACATGGGCAGGCTGTCGCGGTTGTCCACCTGGAAGGTCACCTCCAGGGCGGCGCCCCGGAGGCGGTAGTGGATGCGGAAGGTGAAGGTGCGGGGATACTGCGCGCGGGTTTCGTCATCGGCGGTGAGCTCCAGGGTCATGGCGTCGTCCCGGTGCTCCGCCAGACGGAAGGCGCGGTAGGGGGCGATGCCGTGGATGGCCATGTGGTGCAGCTGCCCGTCGAGATAATAGCTGCCCTGGGTAAGCCGCGCCACGTAGGGGAAGAGGTTCAGCGCCCGATCCGGCCAATAGGCCGGATCTCCCTGCCAGAGATACTCCGTGCCGTCGGCGCCCAGGATGGACATGAGCTGGGCGCCTTCCGCGGCGGCGGTGACCTTGAGATACGGATTTTGGATGGTGTAGTGCATCAGCCGTTCATCCTCATGACAACTTCTTCATAGGTGGGCACGCTGGAAATGCCGCCGCTGCGGCTGGTGGAGAGGCCGGCGCTGGTGCAGGCAAAGGCCACCACCTCGCGCAGCTCCGCTTCGCTGAGGGCTTCGGGCGCCTTGCCGGTGGCGAGGAGCTTGTACATGGCGCTGCCGCCGAAGATGTCGCCGGCGCCGGTGGTGTCGATGACCGCGATGCCCGAGAGACTGGGCACTTTGCCCCAGGCGCGGGCGCTGCGGAAGTAGCAGCCCTCTGCGCCGCAGGTGACAAACACCAGCTTCACGCCGTAATGCTCCAGGATGTGCCGCGCGCCGTCCTCCACGCCCAGGCCGAAGAGGAACTCCACCTCTTCATCGCTGATTTTCACCACGTCTGCCTGGGAGAGACCCCAGAGCAGCTGTGCCTTGGCCTCGGAGAGATCCCGCCAGAGGGGCTTGCGCAAATTGGGATCGTAGCTGATCAGCTTGCCCTTCTCCTTGGCATAGGCCACGGCGCGATAGGTGGCGGAGCGGGCGGGCTCGTCGGTGAGAGAGAGGGTGCCGAAGTGAAAGACCTTGGCCGCGTCGATGAGGGAGAGGTTGAGCTCGTCAAAGGTCAGGCACGTGTCGGCGCCGGGCTTGCGGGAGAAGGAGAAGGCGCGGTCGCCGTGCTCGTCAAAGGTGACGAAGGCCAGGGTGGTGAAATAGTCGTCGGTGGCCACGATGCCGCTGGTGTCGATGCCGCTTTTCTCCAGGGTGGAGGTGAGCATCTTGCCGAAGGCGTCGGTGCCCACTTTGCCCAGCAGGGCGGTTTCGGCGCCGAATTTTGTCAGGGCGGCCAGGAAGTTGGCCGGTGCGCCGCCGGGATGGGCGGCCATGGTGGGGTAGCCGTCTGCGTCCGTCTGGAGGCAGGCAAAGTCAATGAGCAGTTCGCCCAGCGCCACTACATCCATCGTCTTTGCCCTCACTTCGCCGCGGGATACTCATTGCAGAGCAGCCGGTAGGGGGGCTCGTCCTCCTCGATCTTGGGGAAGCGGCCCACGGGGGGATTGAAGCGGTTGTCGGTGTTGTCGTCGTTGCACTGGCTCACCTCTCCCAGCAGCACGTCGCCGCTGCCGGGTTCCACGGTAAAGTCATGGTAGAGGTACTGCTGCACGTGGATGCTCTCGCCGGGCGTCAGGCGGATCTGGGTGCCGGCGGGAACGGTATAGGTGCGGCCGTCGGTGTGAACCGTGACATCGGAAACAAAGTCGATCTCCTCGTTGGGGAGGCTGTTGTAGACGCGGATCAGCACATTGCCGCCGCCGCGGTTGATGATGTCCTCGGTCTTGTACCAGTGGAAGTGGTTGGGCGAATACTGGCCTTCCTTGAGGAAGAGCAGCTTTTCCGCGTACACCTTGGGATATTTGTCCGCCATGGCGCGATTGCCGTTGCGGATGGTGATGAGGGAGAAGCCCATCTTGTCAAAGTCACCCATGCCATAGTCGGTGATATCCCAGCCGAGCATGCAGTCGCGGACTTCGTCGTACTCATGGCCGATGTTCTGCCACTGTTCGGGGGTGAAGTGGCAGAAGGGGGGGAGATAGCAGTGGTATTTTTCGCACATTGCTTCGAGTTCCTTGAGCGCTTTGTTTACTTGAGACCGTTTCATATAAAATGCTCCTTCCAGTGTGTCTTTTATTCCGTCTGCTTTCTGCCTCTATTATGCAGGAAAATGAAAATTGATACAAGAGACAATATTTCGAAAAAATGTTGTAATATTGCGAAATTTACGCACCGGCTGCCTCCATGCAAAGTCCGGGGCGGCTGGAGAGAAGTCGGGGGGCTCCTGGAATTTTATGGAGTATTCCATTACATCGCTGCCGCAGCGCCGCCTCAATCCCCGCGGTTTGATATGGGTAGTTATCACAACAAGTTTCTGCGCAGCGGGAGACTTCTGTGCAACATATCTATAATTTACCTCGACATACCCGTAAATTTACGGTGTGTTTTATCTCTTCTGCACAAAATTCGGGTATATTTGCAGGTGCGTCTGGCAGTCGGAGGATATGGCGCCACCTCACGGCACGGATGCGGCGGTAAGGTTAGGCTCCGCATATCTGTGTGGTGAAATTGTGATTGCGAACCGCCCCGCTGCGGATGAATTCCCGGGGCGGGCTCCCCGCCGCCGTCGCGCCGAAGCAGCTGCGGCAAACGCAAATAGCCGGACGGGCCGTCCCCTTGTGGGGACGACCCGTCCGGCTATATCGTGCTCGGCGCGCATCTCAGCCGTCCTGGGCGCCGCTCTGCTGGCGCTCCAGCCGCTCGGTGAGGTGCTTGCTCAAAAGGGCCAGGGAGGCCGCCATGTTTTCCGTCTGCACTAAGATATGCTCCGGCACATCCAGATGCTTGGGCGCAAAGTTCCAGATGGCTTCGATGCCCCCGGCGATCAGCCGGTCGCAGACCGCCTGGGCGTTGGCCGCCGGCACCGTGATGATTCCGATGCGCACGCTGTGGCCCTTGCAGAAGTCCTCCAGCTGGTGCAGCGCCAGAATGGGCTTGCCCGATTTGTCGGTGCCCAGCCGATCTTCGTCGGAGTCAAAGGCCGCGATGATATTCAGTCCGTACTCGGCAAAGCCGCCGTAGCCCAAAAGTGCCTGGCCCAGCTTGCCCGCGCCCACCAAGACTGCGTCGTTGGTGTTGCCGTAGCCGAGGAAATCCTCCAAATCCCGAATTAGATCTGCCCGCAGATAGCCGATCTTCGGCCGCCCGCCGTCGCTCACCAGCGCCAGATCCTTGCGCACCTGCACCTCGCCCATGCCCAGGGCCGCGGCCATGGCCGTGGCTGAAATGTGGGTGGCGCCGTCCGCCGGGAGACTCTTGAGATAGGTGAGGTACGTGGGAAGCCGCTTGACGGTGGAGCGGGAGATCTCTTTTGTGGCCATCGGTGCCACCTCCTTCGATGGATAGTATACCAGATCGGCCGGCATTTCGCAATTGTTTTATCGATATAATTTTCGCGGCTAGACGTGGATCTGCCGGGTGATCTCCCGCTTGAGCCGGGCGGTGATCCGCTTTTCCAGCCGGGAGATGTAGGACTGGGAGATGCCCATGAGGTCGGCCACCTCCTTTTGGGTCTTTTCCGGCTGACCCTCCAGGCCGTAGCGCAGCACCATGATGGTGCGCTCGCGGTCGCTCAGGCGGGCGAGCGCTTCGCGCAGCAGCTGGTGATCCACGTCGTCCTCCAGGGGGCGCATCACCGTGTCGCCGTCGGTGCCCAGCACGTCCGAGAGCAAGAGCTCGTTGCCGTCGTAGTCGGTGTTGATGGGCTCATCCAGGCTCAGCTCCGTCCGCTGGGAGGAGATCTTGCGGATGTGCATGAGGATTTCATTTTCGATGCACCGCGAGGAGTAGGTGGCCAATTTGATCTTCTTGTCGGCTTTGAAGGTGTTCACCGCCTTGATGAGGCCGATGGTGCCGATGGAAATGAGATCCTCGATGCCCACGCCGGTGTTTTCAAACCGCCGGGCGATGTATACCACCAGGCGCAGGTTGTGCTCGATGAGGGCCTTCCTGGCCTGGGGATCCCCCTGCTGGAGCCGCTGGATGCAGTCGGCCTCGGCCTCGGGGCCCAGGGGGGCGGGCAGCACGTCGCTGCCGCCGATGTAGTAGATCTGCTCCCGGCGCATCAGGCCCAGGGTGCTTAAAATTCGTTTCAAAAGTTCGCTCTTCATCCTTCGCCGCCTCCCACCAGCGCTTGATAGGCCCCGCCGCTCAGGTCGTTGGGGCTGAAGGCCACCAGGGCCGGACGGCCCGAGACAGTGCACCGCATCGCCAGCAGCAGCCCCGCCGTACCCACGGCGCTGTAGGGGATGAGCCGGAAACGGGCCCGGGGAAAGGCGGCGGAGAGCCGCTCCAGCAGCGCAGCGGGGTCGTCGAAGGCGGTGCGCTCCACCGCGCAGCCCAGGAGGGTGGAGAGGGCCCAGGCCGGGGCGATGACCACGGCCTCGCCGGTGAGGGGGTCGCGGAGGTGGTTGCCGGTGTCCTTCAAGGCGGTGAGGGCGAGGTCGCGGCCGCCCCAGGCGAGGGTCAGGCGCACCAGGCTGCCGCCGCTGTGGCGCCCCGTCCCCCGGAGCACCAGGGCCGCCAGGCCGTAGCTGAGGGCCGCCAGGAGCAGCAGCGCCGGGGTGGATACGGCGTAATAGGCCCGGCCGCCCACCAGCCGGAGCCCCGGCTCCAGCAGCTCCACGGCCAGCAGCACCGCCCCGCTCAGGGCGAAGCTCAGGGCCAGGAAGTAGAGCCCCTGGCGCAGCGTCACCGGGGTGAGGCCGAAGGCCAGGGCCGTCATGGCTGCCGCCACGGCCAGCTGGGCCGGAATGGTGCTGAGAAAGGCCGCCCCCGGCAGCACCGCCGCCACGGCGTACAGCCCGCCCAGTCCGGCGGCTCCCAGCAGCCGCCAGGGCCGCCGCCACACGCCTCCGATGGCCGCCGCCCCCCGCAGCAAGAGATAGTTGATGGCTGTGTTGAGGGAGAAGAGTAAGTCCACATACACTGTCATGGTATCGCCTCCTGGACAAGAGTATACCGCCCGGGAGGAGAAAAGACGGTCGCAATTCTGGTGAAAAAAGTGAGGAATTCTCAGTAAATAATGACAAAAAATCGGCAAACTCTCAAAAAGAGTTTGCCGATTCGCGGTTTTTGGGGTCTATGTAGCCTCAGTCGTCCTGGGCCGCGCCGCCGCGGCTGTAGGACACCACC
>CALXCW010000059.1 GCA_944386905.1 uncultured Oscillospiraceae bacterium | reverse complement strand
AAGGAGCCACACCATGCAATCACTTTGGAGGCGGCTGGTCTGCCCGCTGCTTGTTTACGGCGTGAAAATCATTGCGCTGCTGCTGGCGGTCAGCATCATCGCCTTTGCGCTGGTCTGCCTCTCGCCGGTGGATCCGGTGCAGCAGTATATTCTTGGCCTGGGTACAGCCATCTCGCCAGAGCAGCGGGCGGAAATCGAAGCCTATTGGGGCGTCGACGAGCCGCCGGTGGAACGCTATGTCCACTGGTTGGGCGAACTGCTCCAGGGCAACTGGGGGGAGTCGGCGCTCTATCGCCGTCCGGTGCTGGATGTGATCGGCGAGCGATTTGCAAACTCTCTGGCGCTGATGCTCTGTGCCTGGGTGCTCTGCGGCGTCATCGGCTTTGTGCTCGGCTGTATTATGGGCGTCTACCAAGGGAGATGGCCGGATCGGCTGCTGAAAAAGATTTCCTATCTGATCTCCTCCATTCCCACCTTCTGGCTGGGATTGGTGCTGCTTTTGGTATTTGCGGTGTGGCTCAAATGGTTTCCCACGGGCTTTTCAGCCCCGATCGGCGTCACCCAGGACAGCGTCACCCTGGGACAGCGGCTTTATCATCTGGCGTTGCCCGCCGTCACACTGAGTCTCATGTCATTTGCCAATATCGCCCTCCATACCCGGCAGAAGCTCATCGATGTGCTGAATTCTGAGTATGTCCTCTTTGCCCGGGCCCGGGGGGAGGGACGCTGGACGGTGCTGCGCCGCCACGGCCTTCGCAATATCCTCCTCCCGGCGCTGACGCTCCAGTTTGCCTCCTTTGCCGAACTCTTCGGCGGATCGGTGCTGGCGGAAAATGTGTTCAGCTATCCCGGCCTCGGCAGTGCGGCGGCTTCCGCCGGCCTCAATGCCGATGTGCCGCTGCTGCTGGGAATCACACTGATTTCCGCCCTCTTCGTCTGTGTAGGAAACACCATCGCCAACCTGCTCTACGGTGTCATTGACCCGCAAATTCGGGAGGTGGCCGCATGAGACGCTTCAACCGCCGCACCCAAGTCGTTTTCCTCGCCGCTTTGCTGGCGGTGATGCTGCTGGGCGTCTATCTTGTGGGAGCGCTGATCCCTGAATCGGCCTATGCCTCCAACTACCTGACGGCCAAGCAGCCGCCCTCCTGGGCCCATCCCTTTGGCACTGACTCTCTGGGCCGGGATCTGCTGATGCGGACGCTGAAGGGCCTCTCCATCAGCATGACTGTGGGTCTGGCAGCTTCGGCCATCAGCGCGGTCATTGCCGTGTTGGTCGGGATCGCCGCCGCCACCGGCGCTAAATGGGTGGACGCCGTCATCAACTGGATCATCGATTTGGTGATGGGCGTGCCCCACACCATTTTGGTCATCCTCATCTCCTTTGCTCTGGGGCGGGGACTTCGAGGCCTGCTCATCGGCATTGCTGCCACCCATTGGTGCAGCCTGGCGAGACTGATCCGCGGCGAGGTTTTGCAGCTCCGCAATGAGACATATATTGCTGTCTCGCGCCGCCTGGGGAAGGGAAGCGGCTGGATCCTGGCGCATCATCTTCTGCCTCATCTGGTGCCGCAGTTTTTTGTGGGCCTGATTTTGACCTTTCCCCACGCCATCCTTCACGAGGCGTCGATCTCCTTTCTGGGCTTCGGCCTGCCGCCGGAGCAGCCGGCCATCGGCATCATCCTATCAGAAAGCATGAAATATCTCAGCACAGGTATGTGGTGGTCGGCGGTATTCCCGGGACTGCTGCTGGTGTTGAATGTATTGTTGGTGGACAAGTTGGGCGATCAGCTGCGGCGTATCCTGGATCCCTCCAGCGCCCAGGAGTGAAAGGAGGCGTATCCCATGGAACAAAAACAAGAAACGTTGCTGGAGATTCACGACCTATCGGTCTCCTTTCGCATGTACGGCGAAGGACTCTCGCAGAAAGATCTCCAGGTCATCTCCAACCTCCATTTGCGCATTCGCCCCGGTGAAATTGTGGCTGTGGCCGGCTCTTCGGGCTCGGGCAAGAGCCTGTTGGCCTCGGCGATTCTCGGTATTTTGCCATCCAATGCCACGGTGAAAGGCCATGTCCATTTCCGTGGTCAAGAGCTGACGCCTCAGATGCAAAGGGAACTGAGGGGCAAAGAGATTGCCCTGGTGCCTCAGAGTGTTGCCTACCTCGACCCGTTGATGCGGGTGGGGCGGCAGGTGGACGGCGCCAGTAAGCCGCGCCCCACACAACAGCGGCGGCGCCTCTTCCGACGCCTGGAACTCCCGGAGCGCACCGAGAACCTCTATCCTTTTCAGCTCTCCGGCGGTATGGCCCGGCGTGTGCTGGTATCCACGGCGCTGCTCACGGAGGCCAGTCTGATCATCGCCGATGAACCCACACCGGGCATGAGCCTGGAGCAGGCGCTGGAGGCGCTGAAGATGTTTCGCGAGATGGCTGACGGAGGAAAGTCTGTGCTGCTCATCACCCACGATATCGATCTGGCCTTCGAGTTTGCCGACCGAGTGGCGGTGTTCTATGCCGGAACCACCGTGGAAATTGCACCGGTGGAGGACTTTCGCGCCGGCCCCGAGGCGCTCCGCCATCCCTACAGTCAGGCGCTGTGGCGGGCTCTGCCGCAGAACGGCTTTGTGCCCATCGACGGCTTTCAGCCCTATGCCGGGAGCCTGCCCCAAGGCTGCCTCTTTGCGCCCCGATGCCCCCACGCTACAGAGCAGTGCCATCGGCAGACGCCACCCATTCGCGAGGTGCGAGGCGGGGAAGTGAGGTGTTTTTATGGCGCTTGAAGCAAAAAATATCTCCTTCCGCTATAGCCGGAAGGAGCCTTGGGTGCTGCAAGCATGCGATTTATCGCTGGCACGTGGAGAGAGATTGGCGCTGTTTGCCCCCAGCGGCTATGGTAAGACCACGCTTGCCCGGCTTTTGGCGGGGTATCTCACCCCCACCGAGGGCCAGGTGCTGCTGGACGGCGCGCCATTGCCCAAGACAGGTGTCTGCCCGGTGCAGCTCATCTTTCAGCACCCGGAAAAGGCCATCAATCCTCGCTGGCGGCTCAAGCGGGTTTTGGAAGAGGGCGGCATTCTCCGCGAAGATATACTCGACGCCTTCGGCATCGAGCGGCCCTGGCTGGATCGCTTCCCGCGGGAACTCTCCGGCGGTGAATTGCAGCGTTTCTGTGTGGCACGGGCCCTGATGAGCGGCGCGGATTACCTCATCTGTGACGAGATTAGCACCATGCTCGATGTTATCACCCAGGCGCAGATCTGGAATGTCATTCTCGATGAAGCCGCCCGCCGGAACATGGGGCTCATCGCCGTGACCCATAATCGCCACCTGGCCCGGCGGGTTGCCGGACGAATCTACGATCTGTCCCGGCGGCAATGGGACGCTGCAGATTCTAACGGAGCATGAAAACCAAATATCCCGCCAGCGCCAGCTGGAGGAAGAGAATCAAAGGCACCCCGATGGTAAAGCGGCGGTGCCTTGTTTTATGCCGGAAGGCGTACATACCCGCCAGCACACCCAGGCTGCCGCCCAAGGCGGCAACGGTGAAGAGCGTCGCCTCGGAAATCCGCCAGCGGCCGCGACGGGCTTTTTCTTTGTCAATGCGCATAAGTGCCAGTCCCAGCGCATTGATTAGAAGGAGAGCAAAGAGGATCACCTGCATAGAATAATTCCTTTCGGAGGTGGGCGTGTGAAGTGGTTGATTTTTGTAGGGCTGCTGGCCATTTTGAGCGGCTGCAGCGGCACAGCCTGGGAGACGGTGGACGACATCCAGCCCCAAGAGCCGGTGGAGGTGTGGCAGAGGGAAGCCTATGCCATCACCGTTTCCCTGCCGAAGGACGCAGTGCTGCTGCGCCAGGAGGCCGGTTATAGCTGCTATTGCGCGGCTGAGACGGGGCTGGAAGTGACGACCCAGGTATTTCTTGCATCGGATCTCGATAGCGCTCTGCGCCAGCTCACCCAGCTGCCGGCAGACCGGCTGCTGGTGGTGCAGACCACGCGCTTCGGCTTGCCGGAGTACCAGTTTGCTTGGTACCGGCCCGGCGAACCCGGACAGATGTGCCGGGCCGATCTGGTGATGGACGGCATGACCTGCTATGCCGTCATCTGCGCCACCCCTGAGACAGCCGGCGACGCCATGGGCAGTGCCGTGCGGGAGGTGATTGCCACCTTCGGACTGTACTACGACGAACAGGTGTGACCGGATGCGAGAAACACCGCCGGAGTGTGCCGGAAAAGACAGCACGCCCGGCGGTGTAAATTTTTATAGCCGCGCCTTGCCTGAGAGTGCCGTGACGGTGATGGCAAATACCGCCGCGGACTGTGCCATGGCTTCGGTGACGGTGTGCGTTTGGCCGGTCTGACAGCGGAGAATTTCCTCCAGAGCGGCAGCTTTTTCCCCACTGTCGGTGAGCTCAGAGACGACGCCGGTACCGGTGAGGCTTTTGTAAGTACAGCTATAGGAGCAGGGCGTCGCACCTGGCCGGAGCGCTACGTCGCAATCGGTCTCAAAGGCCACAGAGCAGCCCCGGCGGAAGGCGTCCACCTTTCGCCCGGCCTGGGCGGAGTGGAGGTAGAGCGTCAGCCGGTTGCCTTCGGCCCGATAGCCAAAGGAGAGAGGAACGAGATAGAGCCCTTCGTCGTCGCAGAGGGCCACGCGGAGGATTCGGCAGCGTGCCAACACCGCCATTTTTTCTTCCCAACTCCTTAATTCTCTGTCGCTTCTACGCAAGGCACAGCCTCCTCGATGGGGGTGATGGTGATTTCATAGGAGTTGCGGCTGCTGAGGGATTGCTCGATCTCCACGGTGTAATCGATGAAGAGGGTGCCGCCTCGCTCGGTGAGCGCGACATCAATTTTCCGGGCGCAGATGCCAATGAGCAGGCTCCCGAAACCCAGGTCATAAAAGGACTCATCCTTAACACCCTCGACAAAAACCATCCGCGACTGGATTGCGCCCTCTCGGGTGAGTACCACCCGCTCCGGGTTGAGAATCAGGAAGGTAGTGGTGACGCCGGCGTTGCCGGTGAGCTCTGTTTCCTCGTAGGAGATGGCGAATTTGCCGTTGCGGCCGGTCATGGTACCCCGGGTGGTGAGCTCAATGGACTCGGGCTTTTCCCTGCCATAGGCCTGGGTGCCCTTGAGGGTGATGAGAACCGGCTGCTTCATGCCCGGTTCTCCATGGCCAGAGCCAGCAGCTGGTCGATAAGCTGCCCATAGGGAATCCCGCTGGCCTCAAAGAGCTTGGGATACATGGAGATCGAGGTGAAACCGGGGATGGTGTTGATTTCGTTAAAGACCACCTGACCATCTCGGGTGACGAAGAAATCCACCCGGCTCAGGCCGCAGCAGCCCAGCGCTTCGTAGACCTTCACCGCCGTTTCGCGCACCTGTTCAGAGGTGGCGTCATCAATGCGGGCGGGGATATAGAGCTTGGAGCAGTTGGAGACGTACTTGGCTTCGTAGTCGTAGAACTCGGCTCCTGCTTCGATTTCGCCGCAGACCGAGGCCATGGGCGTCTCATTGCCCAGCACAGCGCACTCCACTTCCTGGCCGTCGATGAACTCCTCCACCAGCACCTTGTGGTCGTATTGCAGCGCAGCTTCCAGCGCTTGGATCAGGGTTTCACGGTCGCGGGCCTTGCTCACCCCCACGGAAGAGCCGGTACCGGCGGGCTTGACAAAAACGGGGTAGGAGAAGCCGGCCTCTACCTGATGCACCACTGCATCGGGGCTGTGGTCATAGGCGGCCTTGGTGACCAGCTGCCACCGGGCCTGGCACACGCCGGCCTGGTCGGCCACCAGCTTCGTCATGCATTTGTCCATACAGGCGGCACTGGCGGCAATGTGGGGGCCCACATAGGGAAGTCCGGCGATCTCCAAAAGCCCCTGAATGGCACCGTCCTCGCCGCCGGAGCCGTGAAGCACGGGAAACACCACGTCAATGCGCTCACGTACGACGCAGTCGTTTTCGAAACTCAGAAGGCCCTGGCCATGCACCGGCGAGAGGGCAGCACGGCGGTTGCCCTCGTAGCTCTGCCAGGTACCGGCGGGGAGCATGCTATAGTCGTGTCCGCCGAAGAGAATCCAGTCGCCCTCTTTGGTGATACCCACGGGGAAGATGTTGTATTTTTCGTGATCGATCTGGTTGAGCACGGACTCGGCAGAGCGGAGGGAGACCTCATGCTCCGGGGAGATGCCGCCAAAGAGAATCAAGACGCTCAGCTTTCTCAATACGGTTTCCTCTTTTCTAAAAAACATTCATTGTATATCATATGCGAAATGACGCAGGAACACAAGTATATATTAACAAAAATTTGAGATTTTAGCAGTGGAAAAACGAAGCGGGGCGGTATATAATAAAATGACCAAGAGAAATATCCCTCGATGGGAAAGGAGGCCGTGACCTTGCAGATAGAGCTGAGTAAGAAAGAATTTCGTCGACTGCTGGATCTGGTCTATATCGGCAACTGGATTCTCAATTCTACCCGCGGAAACGAGCGGTTTGAGGACTATGACCGCGTGGAGAGCAAGCTCTTCGGCCTGTGCCGTGAAAACGGCATGGATCTGCTGGTGGAGAAGTGGGAGGGGGAGGATGTCCCATCCCGCGCCTTTGCCGACGGCGGCATCCATGAGGCCATCATGGATTATGAGGACACCGTGTTCTTTGAAATCCTGGCGGAAGAGTTGGCCCGCCGGGATATGGACTACCAGCCCGTCTCCCGGGAAAATTATGACGAACTTCTCTCCCGGATGGACGACTACATTGCCGAATTTGAGGCCCACGGCACCGACAACCTTGTTCTCAGCAATGAGGACGGCTGATGCCGCTGGGGAAGCCTTTTGAAACGTCAGCGCGCCGGAGGAGGCTCCGACGCGCTGATGTTTTGCACGACTTGTTAAAGAAGTGCTAAGAGTTTACAATTTAGGCATATTTGCCGAGAAAATCCATTTGAAAAACTTGTCGGTTCAAGGTATGATATATTTAGAAATATTTTAGAGAGAAATCGCTGCGACGCGGAGGCGGCGCGGCGAATGCAGGATGCGGGGCGGTCTGCGCTCTGCATCGGGAATTGGAGGGGAGCTCTGTCGCGGGTGAGCGGCGGAATCCCGGGGCGGCGTGTCCGTAAACGGCACGCCGACTTTATGTTGGCCGGAGGAATTTCTTGTGAATACATTGACACTCGGGATCGATATCGGCTCCACCACCGCCAAGGCGGTGCTGCTGGAAGGCGATACGATCCTCTTTCAAACCTATGAGCGCCATTTTTCTCAGGTACGCAGCAAAACCCTGGAGATTTTGGAAGAGATGAAGCCACTGCTGCTGGGCCGTACCATGACGGTGGCCATCTCCGGCTCGGCGGGCCTGGGCATGGCCGAGGCAGCGGGCGTTCCCTTTGTCCAGGAGGTCTACGCTACCGGCGAAGTGGTGCGCCGCCTGGCGCCGGATACCGGCACGGTGATTGAGCTGGGCGGCGAGGATGCCAAGGTTATCTTCTTCAAAGGCGGCGTGGACGAACGGATGAACGGCAGCTGCGCCGGCGGTACCGGCGCGTTCATCGATCAGATGGCGGTGCTGCTGGACATGAGCGTGGAGGAGATGGATCGCGTCAGCCTCACCCACAGCCGCATCTATCCGATTGCCTCGCGCTGCGGCGTCTTTGCCAAAACCGACATTCAGCCCCTTTTGAACCAGGGCGCCAGTAAGGCCGATGTGGCCGCGTCCATCTACCAGGCGGTAGTCAATCAGACAATCACCGGTTTGGCCCAGGGGCGCAAAATCGAGCCCAAGGTCATGTTCCTGGGGGGGCCGCTCTACTATTGCAAGGGCCTGCGCCAGCGCTTCCGCGAGACGCTGAAGCTGGACGACGAGACCGCCGTATTCCCTGAATACGGCCGCTTTGCCGTGGCGCTGGGCGCAGCGCTCTATGGCCGCAGCAGCAGCCGGGATTATACCTACGAGTCTCTCCGGGATGTCCTCAGCACCAGTGGTGCTGGACAGAGCGGCGCCCGAGAGCGGCTCAAGCCTCTGTTTGCCTCGGCAGCGGAGTATGAGGACTTTCGTGCCCGCCACGCCGCCGCTACGGTGGAAATGCGTGATCTGGAAAGCTACACCGGCAAGGCATGGCTGGGGATTGACTGCGGCTCCACCACTACCAAGCTCACCTTAATTTCAGAGGATCGAAAAATTCTCTACAGCCACTACAGTCCCAACAAGGGAAACCCCGTGGAGCTGGTGCGAGGTCAGTTGGAGCAACTCTATCGCCGCTGCGGCGATCGCGTTCAGATCTGCGGCAGTGCCTGCACCGGCTACGGTGAAGAGCTTATTCAGCACGCCTTTGGCGTGGATGAGGGCATTGTGGAGACCATTGCGCACTTCACGGCGGCAAAATATTTCCAGCCGGATGTGGACTTTATCCTGGATATTGGCGGCCAAGACATTAAGTGCTTCCAAATTCGCGGCGGCGCCATTGATTCTATTTTGCTCAATGAGGCATGCTCCTCCGGCTGCGGCTCCTTTATCGAGACATTTGCCCGCTCCATGGGCTATTCCGTCGCCGACTTTGCCGAAAAGGGCCTTCACAGCACGGCTCCGGTGAATCTAGGCAGCCGCTGCACCGTGTTTATGAACTCCTCGGTCAAGCAGTCCCAAAAGGAGGGCGCCACGGTGGAGGACATCTCGGCAGGCCTGTCTATTTCGGTGGTGAAAAATGCCATCTATAAGGTCATCCGCGCCAGTTCTCCAAAAGATTTGGGAGAGAAAATTGTGGTGCAGGGCGGCACTTTCCTAAATGACGCCGTGCTCCGCGCCTTTGAGCAGGAACTGGGTGCGCCGGTGATTCGTCCGGCCATCGCCGGGCTTATGGGTGCCTACGGCGCAGCTCTCCACGCCATGCATTTCAAAGAGAGCACGCTGATCTCGCCCAAGGCCTTGGCCTCCTTTCACCACACTTCCCGTTCGGCGGTGTGTAACGGCTGTACTAACCACTGTCACCTCACCGTCAATCTCTTCTCCAGCGGCAAGCGCTTTATCTCCGGCAACCAGTGCCAAAAGGGCGCCGGACTTTCCCAAGCCCAGGAGGAACTGCCCAACCTCTATGCCTGGAAACGGGATTACATCGCCGGCCTCATCCCCCGCCCCGGCAAACGGGGCAAACTGGGGCTTCCTCTGGCCCTGGGCATGTACGAGCTGGCGCCGCTGTGGCATGGTCTCTTCACGGCGCTGGGGTTTGAGGTGATCTCTTCAGGCCTCTCCACACGCCGTACCTACGAAAAGGGCCAGCTCTCCATCCCCTCGGATACGGCATGCTATCCGGCCAAGATTATGCACGGCCACATCGAACAGCTGCTCGAGACTGGGGTGGACGCTATCTTCTATCCCTGCTTGAGCTATAATATCGACGAGCACGCCTCGGACAACCACTATAACTGCCCTGTGGTGGCATATTATGCTGAGCTCCTCCAGGGCAATATGGATGGACTGAAAAAAACCCGCTTCCTCTATCCCTATCTCAATATCAACGACAAGCACAAGCTGGTCAAGACGCTTTTGCCTGCGCTCCGGCAGCTGGATCCGACTATCACCGCCGGAGAACTCCGCCGGGCGGTGGATGTGGGCTTCAAGGCGCTTTCAGACTATCGGGATTCGGTGCGCCACCAGGGAGAACTGGCACTGCAATACGCCCGAGACAACCACCGCAGAGTGATGATTCTGGCTGGTCGCCCCTACCACATCGATCCGGAGATCAGCCACGGCATTGATAAGCTGGCCTGTTCGTTGGGCTTCGTGGTGGTCAGCGAGGACAGCATTTGTCACCTGGCTGAGCGGCCCCAGGTGCGGGTCTTAAACCAGTGGACGTATCATGCCCGGCTATACCGGGCAGCAGCCTATGCCACGGCCCACCAAGACACCGAGCTGGTGCAGCTGGTGAGCTTTGGCTGCGGCGTGGACGCCATTACCACCGATGAGGTGCGCGCCATCCTGGAGAAGGCCGGAAAATTCTATACGCAGATTAAAATTGACGAAATTACCAATCTTGGCGCCGTAAAAATCCGCCTTAGGAGCCTCGTGGGTGCGCTGGAGGAGCGGGAGGAAGCGAAATGAATCAGTATTATGT
>CALXCW010000058.1 GCA_944386905.1 uncultured Oscillospiraceae bacterium | reverse complement strand
AAGGGGAGCCTTTGGGGCCGCCCCTACGGGCTGCTGCGCAGAGGTGGGTTGACGGATTGCATTCTTTGTATTATAATATATAATACAAAGAATGCAAGGAGGTGTGCCTATGCTGCTCCATTTGGATTTTTCATTGGATACGCCCATCTATCAGCAGATCCGCAATGAGATCGTCTGCGGCATTGCCGCCGGGGAGCTGCCGCCGGGGAAGCAGATGCCGCCCATCCGTACCCTGGCCGATTCCCTGGGCGTCAATATGATGACCGTCAGCAAAGCCTATGCCCAACTCAAGCAGGAGGGCTATCTCCAGGCCGACCGCCGCTCCGGCACCGTGGTGGCGCCCCGCCCATCCGGCCAACTGCCCCAGGCCACCCGCCAGGCACTGGAGCTGGCCGTGGCCGAGGCCCGGGCTGCCGGTGTCGATCTGGAAACGGTTCTCACCCTGTGCCGCCGTGTCTACGGCGAGGTCACTTAGGAGGTTCCCCATGAACTGGATCAATCTCTTGCTCATCGTCTGCTTTTACCTGGCGCTGCCCATTGTGTATGCCATGCTCCTGAGCGCCGCCAACGAGCGCAACAATCTCATTCTCGCCGTCACCCTGCCGCCCCAGGGGCGCCGGGACACCGAAGTGGCCGCCATACAGCATCGCTTTCGCAAGCAGCTGACCATCTGCTTCGCGGCGCTCACCGCGGCGCTGCTCCCCTGGATTTTCCTCCCGTGGATTTCCGTGGTGCTCACCATCTGCTGTGTCTGGCTGATCGCGGCGCTGGTTGTCCCCTACTATCTCTTTGCCAGGGCCAACATCGCCCTCAAGGCCGTCAAACACCGCCGGGGCTGGCAGACCGCCGCCGCCAAGGGCACCGTGGTGGAGCTTCCTCCGGCCAAGCCCATGAAGCGCGTCAGCACCGCATGGTTTTTGCCGCCGGTCGTCCTTTCGGCCCTGCCCTTGCTCTCCGTAGCGCTGAACCCCCAGGAACGCAGTTGGAATCTGGTGCTGGGCATGACTGCCGGGATGTGTCTTTTCATCACCGCTCTGAGTCTCCTTTTCTATCCCCTGATCTATCGCCAGCGTCTGGATGCCCTGGATGCTGACCGCTCCCTCACCGCCGCCCTGACCCGGGTACGGCGGTACAATTGGACGAAGTGCTGGCTTTTGATGGCCTATCTCACCGCCGCCTACGCCATCGCCGTGTGGCTCTCGGGGGGCGGCATGGGCTGGTATCTGATCTGGACGCTGGTCTACTCCGTGGCGCTGATATTTGCCTCGATCCAGACGGAGTTCGCCGCCCGCCGCGCGCAGCGCCGCCTGACCCTGGGCCGCACCACCGCCCCGGTCGTGGACGAGGACGACTGCTGGATCTGGGGTCTCTTCTATTATAATCCGCACAACACCCATTTCTTAATCAACGAGCGGGTGGGCATGGGCATGTCCATGAACCTGGCCAAACCGGCGGCCAAGTGGCTCATGGGCCTCACCGCCCTGCTCATCGCCCTGCTGCCCCTCCTGGGCGTGTGGGTGATGCTGGAGGAGTTCTCCCCGCTGGAGCTCCAGATGGAGGGGGAGACCGTTGTGGCCCGGCAGGCCCTCTCCACCTACCGCGTGGAACGCTCCGACGTGACCGGCATCGCCCTTCTCACCCAGCTGCCCGACGCCAGCCGGGTGGCAGGCACCGCCATGGAAAATCTTCTCAAGGGCAGCTACGAGATGGAGGGCTACGGCCCGGTGACGCTCTGCCTCAATCCCCACGACCCGCCCTTCCTGGTGCTGGAGACGGACACCGTCACCTACATCTTTGGCGGTGAGACCGTGGAAACCCTCTATGAAACCCTTACGGAGGTGGGCTATGACTGAAGTGGTGGGGCGCTTTGCCCCCAGCCCCTCCGGGCGGATGCATCTGGGCAACGTCTTTGCAGCCCTGTTGGCCTGGCTTTCGGTGCGAAGCCGGGGCGGCGCCATGATTTTGCGCATCGAGGATCTCGACCCCGACCGCTGCCGGCAGGAATACATTGAGACGCTGCGGGACGATCTGCAGTGGCTTGGTCTCACCTGGGACACAGAACAGACGCCCCAAAGCCTGCGCAGCCCCGCCTATGCGGCGGCCTTTGACCGCCTCCAAGCGCAGGGGCTCTTGTACCCCTGCTACTGCTCCCGCACAGAGCTTCACGCGGCCTCGGCCCCCCACGCCTCCGACGGCCGGGTCATCTACGCCGGCACCTGCCGCAATCTCACCCCTGCGGCCCGCGCCGCCAAGACCAAGGCGCCTGCCTGGCGGCTGCGGGTGCCGGACGAAATCTGGGCCGTCGAGGACGGCCTCCAGGGCCGGTACGAGGAAAACCTGGCCCGGGACTGCGGCGACTTCATCGTGCGGCGGGCCGACGGCGTCTACGCCTATCAGCTGGCCGTGGTGGTGGACGATGCCGCCGGGGGCGTGACGGAGGTGGTGCGGGGGATGGATCTTCTGTCCTCCACGCCCCGGCAGTGCTACCTCTACCATCTGCTGGGCAAAACGCCCCCGGCCTTTTTCCACGTTCCCCTGCTCCTGGCCCCCGACGGCCGCCGCCTGAGCAAGCGTGAGCGCGATCTCGACCTGGGCGCTCTGCGGGCAGCGCACCGCCCCGAAGCGCTCCTCGGCCGACTGGCCTTCTGGGCGGGGCTGCTGGAGCGGCCCGAGGCCGTCTCTGCCGCCGAATTGGCCGCCGACTTCTCCTGGACGCGGGTGCGCCGGGAACCGGTGGTAGTGTATTAAAATATCCGCTGCGGATCCGCAGCGGATATTTTTTAAGCAGGAAACATACCGCAGTTCCCGGCCGCCTCAAAGGTTGGAGTAGCCCAGCAGATAGGCGTCCACCGCCCGGGCAGCGGCGCGGCCCTCGGCGATGGCCCAGACCACCAGCGACGGCCCCCGGCGCATATCCCCGGCCACAAACACCTTTTCATGGGCCGTGGCATAGCCCTGCCCCTCGGTAGCGGCGCAGCCGGACTTGGTTTTCTTCAGGCCGAAGGCCTCCAGCACGCTGCTCTCACAGCCGGAGAAGCCGCTGGCGATGAGCAGCAGGTCGGCGGGCAGCAGCATCCGCTCTCCCTCCGCCACCTCCATTTTCGGCTTGCCGCCGTGATTCACCCAACGGGTGGCGGCGGTGACGACGCCCACCAGCTTCCCTGCCTCGTTGGTCTCCAGGTGATCCACCACCGTCTCATACCGCCGGGGCGAGCAGCCGAACCTGGCTATGGCCTCCTCCTCGGCGTAGTCATGGAAGGGGATGGGGTTGCCCCAGAGGTTCTCCCGGGGCTCCACCATGGACTTGGGCTTGCGGATGAGCTGGGTGACGGATTTCGCCCCCTGACGGATGGCGGTAGCCACGCAGTCCGAACTGGTATCGCCTGCGCCCACCACCACGACATCCTTCCCCGCGGCGCTGAGGGCCGCGTCCACATGCCGTCCCAAAAGGGCCTGGGTGGCCCCTTTGAGATAGGGCAGGGCGTAGGAGACCCCCGGCACCTCCCCGGCTCCGGGGAAGGGCCGCGGCTGCGTGGCGCCGCAGCACAAAAGCACCGCGTCGTACTGCTCCAAAAGCGTCCGGGCCATCTCCCCGTCCACCTCCACGCCCACCCGGAAGCGCACGCCTTCCCGGGTCAAAAGGTCGATGCGGCGGAGGATGACCTCCTTGTCCAGCTTCATATTGGGAATGCCGTACATCAGGAGGCCGCCCAGGCGATCGTCCCGCTCCAAGACCGTGACGGTGTGGCCCCGGCGGTTTAAGAGCTCCGCCGCTGCCAGACCCGCCGGGCCGGAGCCCACCACGGCCACGGTCTTTTCCGACCGCACCGCCGGGGGCCGAGGCTGCATGAGCCCCTGGGCAAAGGCATTTTCAATGATGGTCAATTCGTTTTCCCGCACGGTGACCGGGCGGCCGTGGAGGCCGCAGACGCAGGCCGTCTCGCACAGGGCCGGACAGACCCGGCCCGTGAACTCGGGAAAGCTGTTGGTCTTGAGCAGGCGCGACAGGGCGTGGCCGCCGTTTCCCTGCCAGGTCATGTCGTTCCACTCGGGGATCAGGTTGTGCAGGGGGCAGCCGTAGACCGCGCCCTCCAGCTCCATGCCCGACTGGCAGAAGGGCACGCCGCAGTTCATGCACCGGCCGCCCTGCTCCTGCCGCTCCTGGTCGCTCAGCCGGCCGTGAAACTCTCCAAAGTCTTGAAGGCGCGCCTCGGGACTGCGCACCGGCGCCTCGCGGCGGGTATATTCCAAAAATCCTGTGGGTTTTCCCATAACGCTCCCTCCTCAGCGCGCCGTCATGGCGTAAAAGGCTTCGATCTCCGCCTCTCCCCGCTCCATTCCCTTGGCCTCCATGGCCGAGATCCGCTCGAGCATGCGGCGGTAGTCTTTGGCGATGACTTTTTTAAAGTTGGGCAGCCAGCCGTCCAGATCCTCCAAAATGGCGGCGCCGACGGCGGAACCGGTGGCCGCCACGTGCTCGGCGATGAGGGTCTTGAGAAGCTGGACGTCGTGCTTGTCTTTTACCTGGCTCATCTCCACCAATTCCTTATTGAGCCGCAGGTAGAGATCGTGGCGGCGGTCGAGGACGTAGGCCACACCGCCGGACATGCCGGCCGCGAAGTTGTCGCCCACCTCGCCCAGGATCACCACCGTGCCGCCGGTCATATACTCGCAGCCGTGGTTGCCCACGCCCTCCACCACGGCCATGGCGCCGGAGTTGCGCACACAGAAGCGCTCCCCGGCCACGCCGGAGATGAAGGCCTTGCCGGAGGTGGCGCCGTAGAGGGCCACATTGCCGATGATCACATTTTCGTGGGCGGCAAAGGTGGCCGCCTTGGGCGGATAGACCACCAGCTTACCGCCGGAGAGGCCCTTGCCGAAGTAGTCGTTGCTGTCGCCCTCCAGTTCCAGAGTAAGTCCCTGGGGGATGAACGCGCCGAAGGACTGGCCGCCGCCGCCCACCGCCTTGACGCGGTAGGTGTCCGCGGGGAGGGAATTGCCGAAGCGGCGGGTGATCTCCGCGCCGAAAAGGGTGCCGAAGGCCCGATCGGTGGAGGAAATCTCTACGCAGATGGCTGCGCGCGCGCCCTTTTGGAGGGCCGGGCCCAGCTTTTGCAGCAGCACCCGCTCGTCCAGCGTCTTTTCCAGGTGGAAGTCGTAGGCCAGCTCCGGATGGAAGCGCTGATCCTCTCCCAGGTGAGGATCTCCCAGCACCGGTCTGAGATCCACAGCCTCGGCCCGCTGACTGATGGATTTTTCCCGCTTTCTGAGCAGATCCGTCCGACCCACCAGCTCATCCACGGTGCGGACGCCCAGCTTTGCCATCAGCTCCCGCAGCTCCTGGGCCACGTAGTTCATAAAATTCTCCACGTACTCCGGCTTTCCGTCGAAGCACTTGCGAAGCTCGGGGTTCTGCGTGGCAATGCCCGCGGGGCAGGTGTCCAGATTGCACACCCGCATCATCACGCAGCCCAGGGCGATGAGCGGCGCGGTGGCAAAGCCGAACTCCTCCGCACCCAGGATGGCCGCAATGGCCACATCCCGGCCGGTCATCAGCTTGCCGTCCACCTCCAGCACCACCTGCTTTCGAAGGCCGTTGTCGATGAGGGTCTGGTGGGCCTCCGAGAGTCCCAGTTCCCAGGGAAGGCCCGCGTTGTGGATGGAGGTGGCCGGGGCCGCGCCGGTGCCGCCGTCGTGGCCCGAGATCAGCACCACCTGGGCGCCTGCCTTGGCCACGCCTGCCGCGACGGTGCCGACGCCCGCCTCGCTGACCAGCTTGACCGAGATCCGCGCATGACAGTTGGCGTTTTTGAGGTCGTAGATCAGCTGGGAGAGATCCTCAATGGAGTAGATATCGTGGTGGGGCGGCGGAGAAATAAGCCGGATTCCCGGCGTGGAGTGGCGGGTCTTGGCGATCCAGGGGTAGACCTTTTTGCCCGGCAGGTGGCCGCCCTCGCCGGGCTTGGCCCCCTGGGCCATCTTGATTTGGATTTCCTGGGCGGAGGTCAGATAGGCCGAGGTGACGCCGAAGCGGCCCGAGGCCACCTGCTTAATGGCGCTGCCCCGGTCGGTGCCCAGCCGCTCGGGGGCCTCGCCGCCCTCGCCGGAATTGCTCTTGCCGCCCAGACGGTTCATGGCGACGGCCAGGCACTCGTGGGCCTCCTGGGAGATGGAGCCGTAGGACATGGCCCCGGTCTTGAACCGCCGGACGATGGACGAAACCGGCTCCACCTCGGACAGAGGCACCCCCTCTTCCGGGAACACAAAGGAGAGCAACCCCCGGAGGGTGTGGGGCGTCTCGTTGTCCACCAGGGCGGAGTAGGCCTTGAAGAGCTTGTAATCTCCCCGGCGCACGGCTCGCTGCAAAAGGCAGATCACCTGGGGATTGTACATGTGATCCTCCTTCTCCGGGCCGCACCGCAGGCGGTGATAGCCGGAGCTGTCCAGTGCCGTGTCGGTCTCCAGGCCCAGAGGATCGAAGGCGCGGCTGTGGTAATACTCCACGCCCTCGGCGATTTCCGCGAGGCCCACGCCGCCCACGCGGCTGACGGTGTTGGTGAAATACTGATCCACCACGTCCTGCCGAATACCCACGATCTCGAAAATCTGGGCGCTCTCGTAGGACTGGATGGTGGAAATACCCATCTTGGAGGCGATTTTCACGATTCCGTGGAGGACGGCCCTGTTGTAGTCGTCCACAGCCACGGTGTAGTCCTTGTCGAGAAGCCCTTCGTGGATCAGCTGGCGGATGCTGGCATAGGCCAGGTAGGGGTTCACCGCCCGGGCGCCGTAGCCCAGGAGGGTGGCGAAGTGGTGGACGTCCCGGGGTTCGGCGCTCTCGAGGATCACCGAGATGGCCGTGCGCTTTTTCGTCCGCACCAGGTACTGCTCCAGGGCCGAAACGGCCAGCAGCGACGGGATGGCCACATGGTTCTCGTCCACGCCCCGGTCGGAGAGAATGAGGATATTGGCGCCGCCCCGATAGGCGCGGTCGCAGCGGACAAACAGGTGATCGAGGGCCTTTTGCAGAGACGTATTCTTATAGTAGAGAATGGAGATGGTCTCCACCCGGAACCCCGGCGCATCCATGGACTTGATCTTCATTAAGTCCAGATTGGTGAGGATGGGGTTCTGGATTTGGAGCACGGCGCAGTTTTTCGGATCGTCCTCCAGCAGGTTGCCGTCGGAACCCACGTAGACGGTGGTATCGGTGACGCATTCTTCCCGGATGGCGTCGATGGGCGGGTTGGTCACCTGGGCAAAGAGCTGCTTGAAATAGCGAAACAGGGGCTGGTGCTTCTCTGAGAGCACCGCCAAGGGCACGTCCACGCCCATGGCCGAGGTGGGCTCCTGGCCGTCCCGGGCCATGGGGAGGATGGCACCGGTGAGATCTTCGTAGGAATAGGCAAAGGCCCGCTGGAGCCGCTGGCGCTGGAGATCGCTCAGGGGCTCCACCTTTTTGTTGGGCACCGGCAGATCCTTCAAATACACCAGGTTTTGATCCAGCCATTCGCCATAGGGGCGGCGGGCGGCGTAGTAGGCCTTGAGGTCGTCGTCCTCAACGATTTTTCCGGCCACAGTGTCCACCAAGAGCATCTTCCCCGGCCGCAGGCGGTCTTTTTTTACCACGTCCGCCGCATCGATGTCGAGAACGCCCACCTCCGAAGCGAGAATCAGATGGTTGTCCCGGGTCACATAGTACCGCGAAGGCCTCAGCCCGTTGCGATCCAGGAGCGCGCCCACCAAATCGCCGTCGGAAAAGACAATGGACGCCGGGCCATCCCAGGGCTCCATCATGGTGGCGTAGTAGTGGTAGAGATCCTGCCGCGCCCGGTCGAGATGCTTGCTGTGGTTCCACGCCTCGGGAATGAGGATCATCATGGCCAGGGGCAAGTCCATGCCGTTCATCACCAGAAATTCCAGCGTGTTGTCCAGCATGGCGGAATCGGAGCCCGCGCCGTTGATCACCGGCAGGATCCGGTCGGCCGCCTCCACCATCAGGGGCGAGGACATGGTTTCCTCCCGGGAGAGCATCCGGTCGGCATTGCCGCGGATGGTGTTGATCTCGCCGTTGTGGAGGATCATCCGGTTGGGATGGGCCCGCTCCCAGCTGGGGTTGGTGTTGGTGGAAAACCGGGAGTGTACCAGCGCCAGGGCGGATTCAAAGTCCTCGTCCTGGAGATCGGGGTAGAAATTCCGCAGCTGGCCCACCAGGAACATGCCCTTATAGACGATGGTGCGGCTGGAGAAGGAGGCCACATAGGTGTTTTCGTTGCTCTGCTCGAACTCCCGGCGGACGAGGTACAGCCGCCGGTCGAATTCCAGCCCTCGCGCCACTCCCTCGGGCCGCCGGACAAAGCACTGGGCGATATAGGGCATGCAGGCGCGGGCCTTTTCCCCGAGAATCTCCGGCCGGGTGGGCACGTCCCGCCAGCCCAGAAACTCCATGCCCTCCTTGCGGGCGATGATTTCCAGGCGCTTTTTCGCCTGGCTGCGGGCCAGCGTCTCGCCGGGCAGGAAGAACATGCCCACGGCGTAGTCCCGCGCCTCGCCCAGGCGGATCCCCAGGGCGGAGGCCGTCTTGGAGAAGAACCTGTGGGAAATTTGCAGCAAAATACCCACGCCGTCGCCGGTCTCCCCGGCGGCGTCCTTGCCGGCACGGTGTTCCAGCTTTTCCACAATTTTCAGCGCATCGTCCACGGTTTTGTGGGTGGCCGTGCCGTCAATGGACACCACCGCCCCGATGCCGCAGGCGTCGTGCTCCCGATATACCGGGTTCAGGCCTAAGGAATCGTGCATCACTATCACCTCTGACGCTCTGCGCCGCTGCGCAGAAATCTAATAATGGAGCATATTATAACCTTATTTCCTTTGATAATCAAAGGATAATTCAATGTAAATAAAACTTTTGTATCATATTACAAAGATCGAGCTCCTCTGGTTTTTATTTTTGTCACATTGACAAATGTCCGTACTGAGCGGACATTTTGCCCCGTTCATCTGGTTTTTGCGGAAAAATACGCCAATTTTGGTCAGAAGGTTACGTTTCTTCACAAATCTGTCACAATTTCGTAGCCTGATTGTTATTGAAATATGGGGGAATTTCTTCTATAATATTATCCAATGGCGGCAGAGGGCCGCCGGAACCAGCCACAGACCGTACCTGCGGCTTTTGCCGCGGAAGAGATAGGAGCGATTACCATTAGAAAAAAAGGCAAGTTTGAAACGCCGCGCACCAGTCCCAGCGTAAAGCGAGACTCGCTGCACGACCAAGAAACCATCTTCATTCCCGAGGTGCACGCCCCCGACCAGAGCGCGCCCCAGGCCGAGCCCATCCCCCCCTGGGAGGCTGAGGCAGCCGCACCGCCGCCGCCCGCCCGGCCCACCGCGGCCCAGAGCGGCAGCACACCGCCGCCCGCCCGACCTGCAACCCCCCGGCCCACCGCAGCTCAACCGGAGCCCAGCGGCCGGCTCTCCAGCGGCGTCATCACCATGATCGTCGGCGGCGCTCTGGTGGTGCTGGCCCTGGCCATCTTCTTTATCTACGGCCTGGTGCTGAAAAACGGCGACACCATCTATCCCAACGTCTATGTCACCGGCATTAACGTCGGCGGCATGACCGCCGAGGAAGCCATTGCCGCCGTGTCCGACGCGGTGGCTGCGTCCTACTCCTCGGCCACGCTGAACGTGCAGCTGCCCGACCGGACGCTGTCGTTCAACCCCGAGCAGACCAACGTGGCTCTGGACGCCGACGAGGCCATTGCCAAGGCCTTGTCCTACGGCCGCTCCGGCAACCCCTTCTCGGCGGTGCTCAACTACTTCAGCTACCGCAGCACAGAGCACTCCATCGACCTGCAGACGGCGCTCAACCTCAACACCGACTACATCCACGACATGATCGACGAGCTGGCCGCCGAGGTGGAGCAGGAGCCCGAGGCTTCGGAAGTCTCCTTCAATGAGGCCACCGGCACCATCACCGTGAAAATCGGCTACCCCGACCGTAAGCTGGACAGCGAAGGGCTCTATGACGCCGTCTATACCGCCTTTATGAACTCCGACTTCACCCCCCTCACCTGGGAGTACGAGGAGACGCCCTGCGAGCTGGTGGACTTGACGCCCTACTACGAGCAGTACTGCACCGAGGTGCAAAACGCCGAATACGACGAGGAAAACCACGTTATCACCGAAGAGGTACCCGGCTACGGCTTCGACCTGGAGGAGGCCAACCAAAAGCTCTCCACCGCCGCCCCCGGCAGCACCGTGACCATTCAGATGGAGGACATCGAGCCGGAGATCACCAAGGACGACCTCAACCACGAGATGTTCGGCACGGCGCTGCACAAGGTGTCCACCGACTATGTCCCCAATTCCAACCGTACCAACAACCTGGATCTTGCCTGCAAGGCCATCAACGGCACGATCTTAAACCCCGGCGAGGTCTTTTC
>CALXCW010000057.1 GCA_944386905.1 uncultured Oscillospiraceae bacterium | reverse complement strand
GAAAACTCCACATTGGCGGTATAGCGCTTGGCGCGGGCTGTCATGGCAGCAGTACGCTCCAGCACCTGTTCGGGGGTCATCTTGAGTTTATACTCCATATGGAGAGGACTGGTGGCTAGAAATAGGTGAATCCGCGGATCTACCGCGTCCTTCACCGCCGACCAGGCAG
This sequence comes from uncultured Oscillospiraceae bacterium, assembly GCA_944386905.1. GTDB lineage: Bacteria > Bacillota > Clostridia > Oscillospirales > Oscillospiraceae > Avoscillospira. The sequence goes on along the minus strand of CALXCW010000057.1, from coordinate 10,291 downwards.
TATCGATGTCCTTCTCCGTGGCGCGGGCCAGAGACGCCACCGTGCAGTCCTTCACCTGACGGGAGATGGCCTGGACGGACTCAAAGTCGCCGGGAGAAGCTATGGCAAACCCAGCTTCGATGACGTCCACCTTGAGCTTCTCCAGGCACTCGGCCACCTGGAGTTTCTCTTGAAGGTTCATGCTGCAGCCAGGAGACTGCTCGCCATCCCGGAGGGTTGTGTCAAAAATCTTAATTTTCTTCATGGGTTACACCTCTCAGCCCTGCAGGATAGCGCCCTTGTCGGCAGAGGACACCAGCTTGGCGTACCGCAGGAGATAGCCGCTCTTGATCTTGGGCTCCGGACAGACCCAGGCAGCCCGGCGGCGCTGGAGCTCCTCATCGGAGACCTTCAGTTCAATCTTGCCATTGGGGATGTCGATGAAAATGCGGTCGCCCTCTTCCACCAAGGCAATGGTGCCGCCGGCCGCCGCCTCAGGGCTGATATGGCCGATAGAGGCACCGCGCGTGGCGCCGGAGAAGCGCCCGTCGGTAAGGAGCGCCACGCTATCATCCATCCCCATGCCGCAGATGGCGGAAGTGGGGTTGAGCATCTCGCGCATGCCGGGGCCGCCCTTGGGCCCCTCGTAGCGGATGACGACCACATCGCCCGGCTTGATGCTCTTGGCATAAATGGCTTCAATGGCCTCCTCTTCGGAGTCAAAGACCCGGGCGGGGCCTTCATGCACCATCATCTCCGGGGCCACTGCGGACTGCTTGACCACACAGCCATCCTCAGCCAGGTTGCCTTTCAGCACGGCGATGCCGCCGGTCATGGAGTAGGGGTTCTCCACCGGACGGATGATGGCAGGATTGCGGTTTACCACACCTTCCAGATTTTCGCCCATGGTTTTGCCGGTACAAGTCATCACCGACAGATCGAGCAGGTTTTTCTTGGTGAGCTCCTTCATCACGGCATAGACGCCGCCAGCCAAATCGAGATCTTCGATAAAGGTCTCTCCGGCAGGCGCCAAATGGCAGAGATTGGGTGTCTTGGCGCTGATGGCGTTGGATTCCTCCAAGCTGATGGTAATGCCCAGCTCATGGGCGATGGCAGGCAGATGGAGCATGGTATTGGTGGAGCAGCCCAGTGCCATGTCCACAGTCTCAGCATTGTGGAAGGCGGCGGGGGTCATAATCTGGCTGGGCCGGATGTCTTTTTTGATGAGCTCCATGATTTGCATGCCAGCCTTTTTTGCCAGACGCAACCGGGCCGAGTAGGGTGCAGGAATGGTACCGTTGCCGGGCAATCCCATACCGATGGCCTCAGTGAGGCAGTTCATGGAGTTGGCCGTGTACATGCCGGAGCAGGAGCCGCAGGAGGGGCAGGCGTTTTCCTCATAATCCCGCACGCCGTCCTCATCCAGCGTACCGGCGTGGTAGGCGCCCACAGCCTCGAACATATGGCTCAAGCAGGTACGGCGGCCATCATGGAGGCGACCGGCCAGCATGGCGCCACCGGCGCAGAAAATAGTGGGAATATCCAGCCGCGCTGCTGCCATCAGCAGGCCAGGTACGTTCTTATCGCAGTTGGGGATCATCACCAGGCCGTCGAACTGGTGGGCCATAACCACAGCCTCCGTTGAATCCGCAATCAGATCCCGGGTAACCAGGGAGTATTTCATACCAATATGGCCCATGGCGATGCCGTCACATACGGCAATGGCTGGGAACAGAATCGGCGTGCCGCCGGCGGCCCGGACGCCAGCCTTGACGGCTTCTGCGATTTTGTCCAGGTTCATGTGGCCGGGGACAACCTCATTATAAGAGCTGACAATCCCCACCAGGGGTCGGGAAAGTTCCTCCTCGGTCAAGCCCAGGGCATACAAGAGGCTTCTGTTGGGGGCGCGCCCCACACCGGTTTTAATCTGATCCGAACGCATAATGACCCTCCAAATGTACAAAATTATTGGCCAATCGACCGGGGAAAAGGGAAATGCGGGATTTCTCCTTTCCCGCGCCGATTCGCAGGTTACGGCAAGCCGTTGTGGTAAGCAACGTCCTGGGTACGGGCGGCCATTTCGGCCGCCCATACCAAAAGGTGTTTTATATAAATTAGTTCGAAGCGTTATCCAGGTTAGAATCGTTCTTCCAGAGCATCTGCTCACGCAGGCGCTTCCCGACCACCTCCATGGGATGCTTCGCCAGCGCGTCGCGCTTGGAATTGAAGAAGCAGCGGCCGTTCTTGTTCTCGGCGATCCACTTGCCGGCAAAGGTGCCGTCCTGGATATCCTGGAGCACAGCGCGCATGTTGGCCTTGACCTGCTCGGCGGGGAGAACACGGGGGCCGGAGACGTACTCGCCAAATTCAGCGGTGTCGGAGATGGAGTAGTTCATAGCCGCCACGCCGCCCTTGTTGATGAGGTCGACAATGAGCTTCATCTCATGGATGCACTCAAAGTAGGCGTTCTCGGGCTCATAGCCGGCCTCTACCAGGACTTCGAAGCCGCAGCGCATCAGATCGACAACACCGCCGCACAGAACCGTCTGCTCGCCGAAGAGATCGGTCTCGGTCTCGTCGTGCATGGTGGTCTCCATGATGCCCGCGCGGGCACCGCCGATGCCGGCAATATAGGCCAGGGCGATGTCATAAGCCTTACCGGTGGCGTCCTGCTCCACAGCAATCAGGCAGGGCACGCCCTTGCCCGCAACATACTGCGAACGCACCGTGTGGCCGGGGCCCTTGGGAGCAGCCATAAAGACATCCACATCGGCAGGGGGCACGATCTGCTTGTAGCGGATATTGAAGCCATGAGCAAAAGCAATGGCCTTGCCGGCGGTCAGGTAGGGGGCGATATCCTTCTTATACATGTCGGCCTGGGCCTCGTCGTTGATGAGGATCATAATGATGTCGGCAGCCTGAGTCGCCTCGGCAACGGTCATCACGCTAAAGCCGTCGGCTTCGGCCACGGGCCAGGACTTGCCGCCCTTTCTAAGGCCCACGATAACGTCACAGCCGGAATCCCGGAGGTTGAGGGCATGAGCGTGACCCTGGGAACCATAACCGATGATGGCAATTTTCTTGCCGTCCAGCTTGCTGAGGTCGCAGTCCTTCTCATAATACATTTTTGCCATAATCGAACTCTCCTTTTTCTTTGGTCGCTTCATAGATTGTATCTGTACCGCGCTCCAGTGCCACCATGCCGGTGCGCACCAGCTCGAGGATACCGAACTCTTTCACGAGGCCCACAATGGCCTCTGCTTTGCTCTCCTCACCGATCATGGCGAGAGTCAGCGTCGTGGGCGAGACATCGATGATGGACGCCCGGAAGATATTGGCCACCTGGATGACCCGGTTGCACGCCTCAGAGGAGGCGGCGTTGACCTTGATGAGGATGAGCTCCCGGCGAATGGAGTTCTCCGGATTGAGAAGCTTCACCGAATGTACCGGCAGGAGCTTGCGCAGCTGGTTGCAGAGAAGATTGGTGTGCTTCTCGTCTGCCAGCACCTCGATGGTAATACGGGAAACGGCCGGGTCGTCGGTAGTACCTACGGCCAGGGATTCGATATTATAGCCCTTTCGGGAGAACATCCGGGAGACCTGGGACAAAACACCGGCCTCATTGTCCACCAGCACCGATAGGGAACGTCTTTCCATTTGATCCATAGCTGCCTCCTTAATCCACCAGGAACTGGGTGATCCGTCCGCCGCCGGGCACCATGGGACGAACCATCTCATCCATTTCAATGGCACAGTCGATCACGTAGCCGCGGCCGCTGGCCAGGGCCTCCTTAACGGCGGCCTCCAACTCCGCCACCGTGCACACACGCTTGCCGCCCAGACCGTAGGCCTCGGCCAGCTTGACAAAGTCGGGGCCGCGATCCAGCGTCGTCTGGGAGTAGTGGCCGTTGTAGATCAGCGTCTGCCACTGACGCACCATGCCGAGGGTCTGGTTGTTATAGATAAAGGTGATGATGGGCAAATGATAATACTGCTCCGTAGCCAGCTCATTGCAGTTCATGCGGAAACTGCCGTCGCCGGTGACGTGGATCACGGTCTTGTCGGGATTGCCCACCTTGGCGCCGATGGCCGCACCGAGGCCGAAGCCCATGGTGCCGAAGCCGCCGGAGGTCAGGAGCTGACCGGGATAGTCGTAGTGGAAGTGCTGCGCCACCCACATCTGATGCTGGCCCACGTCGGTGGCTACGATGGTGTCCTGGGGACAGACCCGCGCGATGACATCGGAAATCTGCTTGGGGGTGAGCGTAGAGCCGCCCTGGTCGTACTCGGTTTCGGTCTTGAAGGAAAAGACATAGTCCTTCCATGGAGTGTGATCCTGCTTTTCCAGCATACCATCCAGAAGTTCCAGAACGCGCTTGGCATCCCCGATGATATGGTGGTCGGTCTGGACGTTCTTGTTGATCTCTGACCGGTCAATATCGATCTGCACGATCTTGGCCTGGGCGGCAAAGGTCTTGGGATCCAGCGCCACCCGGTCAGAGAACCGGCAACCCACAGCCACCAACAAATCACAGCTGTCTACGGCCATGTTGGAGGCCTGGGAGCCATGCATACCGATCATGCCGGTGGTGAGGGGATTGCGGCCCCGGAAGCCGCCCGCACCCATGACCGTGATGGCCACAGGAGAATCGATTTTTTCAGCCAGCTTGAGAAACTCCCGATGCGCGCGGCTGCGCACCACACCGCCGCCGCAGATGAGAAGGGGCTTTTTCGATTCGCGGATCATGTCAGCCAGCTTTTCCACGTCTCCCCTGTCAGGCTCAGGGAGTTTCAGATCGTGGGAGGCACGCTTGATCAGAGCGCCCAGGCGACCTTCGCTGGCGTGCTCCTCCCTGGGCAGGGGCGTAAACTCCGCCGTCTCGGCGGTGACATTTTTAACGATATCGATGAGCACAGGCCCCGGACGACCGCCCCGTGCAATGGCAAAGGCCTCGCGGACGATGTCGGCCAGCTGGTTGACATCGCGCACCATATAATTGCACTTAGTGATGGGCATGGTGATGCCGGTGATGTCCACTTCCTGGAAGGAATCCTTGCCGATGAGGTTTTCACTGACGTTACAGGTCACAAAGACCACCGGCGACGAGTCCATATAAGCCGTGGCAATGCCCGTGGTGAGGTTGGTGCAGCCGGGGCCGGAGGTGGCAAAGCATACGCCCACCTTGCCCGTGGAGCGGGCATAGCCATCAGCGGCGTGAGATGCGCCCTGCTCATGGGCCGTGAGGATATGGCGGATCTTGTCGCCATAATTGAATAGCTCGTCGTAGACGTTGAGAATGGTGCCGCCGGGATAGCCGAATACGGTATCGACGCCCTGCTCCAGCAGGCATTCCATGAGGATCTTCGCGCCTGTCATTTGCATAGGTTGTTCCTCCTTTTTGAATCGACACACCGACACGGGCTGCTTGAAAAAAAGCCCCTGAAGCCAATCGGCTTCAGGGACGAATTATCGCGGTACCACCCTGATTATCGCATCCTGAGGGATGGACGATCACTCTGTTCGAAGCTCCAGCAAGCTCCTAGCCTGTAACGGGGCAGCCGTAACGCCCTACTCATGTTACTTTTGGGGCGTTCTACTCGGGAAGCAGACTGCACAAGGTTTTCGGTACCGGCTCGCAGCAACCGCCGGCTCTCTGAGACGCTCCAACCAAGGCAAATTTCCGTCAATGTATTTGTCGATGTTGGAGTTATACTACCACACCGGCCCGCCCTTGTCAAGCCAGGAAAGCATTTTTTCTTTAGCGATGCAATGTGCCTTGACGCCCCAAGCGCTCAATCTACCAAAGCCGCCTCCGAGGCAGCAGCCAGGCGCTCCAGATGGCGCTGGGTCTGGGAGGCAATCGTGACCACACTCTCGACATGGATGAGATCGGTACAGTTGCGGTCAAATAGCAGGTTCACCTGGGCCGGGAACTCGTCGTCGCCATCCCAAAACCGCAGCTGCACAGGGAAATCCGGGAACACCCGGATTTCATAAGCCACATCGCCGCCGGAGATCGGCCTGCCTCCCAGCGCTCGAAGCGCCTTTTCCAAAGCTTTTCCGCGCCCGGAAAATGCCGCAGCCAGAGATTCCAGATTCCCACGCTGGAAGGCGGGCGCATAAGGCGCAGCATGGCGCAGCTGTGCAAAAGGTACCATCTCCCCCGCTGCCACGGCGCCGGGTTGGGAATACCACAGGCGGGTATATATATTCATCTCATCGTAGAGCTCCAGCCGGATGGGCGCTGTCATGACCCCGGTCGTTCGGTCAAGGGAAACCGCCCAGATGAAATACGGCACTGTGATGGTCTCTTCGGCGGCGCGGAGAAAAGGCAGTTTTTCCAGCAGCGCCGCCTGATCCTGAGATAAAAACCGGGCTCTCCAGTCACGGCGCCAGGTCTCATAGTTGTCTCTTCGTTCCATGGGACACCTCCTACCCTGCCGGCCATTGCCGCCGCCGCTTGACGGCTGGGGGCGGATGCCGGTATAATAAGGAAAACACGCGGCACAGGCCGCAAACGAGGGATTTTCATGTCTGATATCATTGCAGCCGTTTCCACCGGCCAGAGCGTCAGCGCCATTGGCATTGTGCGCCTGTCCGGACCGGGGTGTATTCCCCTGGCCTTCTCGGTGTTCCGCCCCCGAGGCCGTCACACCGCCGAAACACTGGCCGACCGCCATCTGATTCTCGGCACACTCCTGGGCCCCCAGGGGCATGCGATCGACGAAGTTATGCTCACCGTTTCCCGCGGGCCCAATTCCTACACCGGCGAGGACACAGCAGAATTTCACTGCCATGGCTCTCCGGCGGTGCTGGCCGCTGCTCTGGAGGCGCTCTTTGCCCATGGCGCCCGTCAGGCCGGGCCGGGAGAGTTCACCCGGCGCGCTTTTCTCAACGGACGGATGGATCTCAGCCAGGCAGAGGCCGTCATCGATCTCATCGAAGCAGAGACGGCCGAGGCTGCGGCCAATGCCGCCGGTCAGCTGGGGGGCGCCATGGCACGGCGAATCGCCCCGGTCTACAGCAGTCTCACCGACTTGATGGCTCATTTCCACGCTGAACTGGACTACCCCGACGACGACATTGAGCCTTTTTTACTCTCAGAGGTACGCACCACTGTCCACCGTGCCGCCAAAGATCTTCAGACAATTCTTGCCACCTACAGCCGGGGCCGGGTACTGCGGCAGGGCATACGCGCCGTGATTCTCGGCAAGCCCAATGCCGGAAAGTCCAGCCTTCTCAACGCTCTGGCCGGGTTTGAACGGGTAATTGTCACCGAAGTGGCCGGTACCACACGGGACACCGTGGAAGAGACAGTCAAGGTTGGGCGGCACCTCTTGCGGCTCACCGACACCGCCGGTATCCGGGAAACCGACGACCGGATCGAGCGTCTGGGCGTGGCGCGGGCCGAGGCCGCAGCCCGCGCGGCAGATTTGGCAATCTATGTCTGCGACGGCGCCTCTCCCCTCACCGACGAGGACTTCCGCGCCCAGGACGCGGCTCAAGAGGCTCCCGCCGCCATCGCCATTCTCAACAAACAGGATCTCCACCAGGTGGTGGAGCCGTCGGATCTGCCCTTTGCGTGGGTGATTCCCGTGTCTGCCAAGACCGGCGCAGGGATCGAGCAGCTTGAGGATGTACTGGACACGCTCTTTGACGATGCCACACCCTGCGACGGCTCCATCCTCACCAACGCCCGCCAGGCCGGCGCCTGCAGCCGGGCCTTAGAAGCCCTGGAGCGCTGCCTCCAGGGGCTGGATGCGGCCATGACTCCCGACGCGGTGCTGCTGGATGTGGAGCAGGCCATGGAAGCTCTGGGAGAAATCACGGGGCAAAATATGCGCGAGGAGATTGTCGAACGGATTTTTTCCCGGTTCTGTGTGGGAAAATAGAGAATCTACCGATAAAACACCAGAGAATACCAGGTGACCAGATTGCCGTTGAAAAAGTCCATGCCGCATCGCTCCGCCAGCTCAGTCACCAGAATTCCGTGGCTCTCCACGCAAGGGTACATCTTCTCCGGATGGCGGCATGGCCCGTCGGGATAGGCGCAGTGGTCACATAGGGCGCAGGCCTCGGTGGACAGCGTGTATGTCTCATATCCCAGCCCCTCCAGCAGCGCCACAGCCTGACGCGTAACCGCCTCGTGGCCTGCCCGGGTGGCCAACGTCTCGGTGAGATTTTCGATGTCCGCCACCTCCGTCACCGTAGAGAGCATCAGCGCCTCGGGGTACTGTAGGCACCGCGCCCGACATTCTTCCACGGTTCCCACCGCCGGCGGGCAAGCCCAGGTGGTGGCATACATGGGGCATTCCGTCTCACAGATGGCGCGTACCCGCTGGGTAAACGTCAGCTCTCCTGGCTTGAAAAAGGCATACTGCATCAGCGGCAGTTTCGCAAGTCCCTGTTCCAGCTCCTCTCTTTTTTCCATGGCGCTTCCCCCTTTTTCATCCATTGTATCACACTTCGTCAACGGGAGGTACCTCATTTGCTTCGCTATCCCTGCCTGGTGCTCGATCACGACGATACCACCGTCGATTCCACTCGAGCTGTAAATTATCCACAGTTTCTCGAGGCCCTGGCCCGGTATCGCCCCGGCCTTGATATCTCAGAGGCGCAGTTTTTTCGCTACTGCTTCAACCCCGGCTTCTACGCCATGTGCGATACGGTGCTCCACTATACCCCAGAAGAGTTGGAAGGCCACGTGGCCATGTGGAAGGAATACCACAAGACCCATCACCCTCAGTTCTTCCCTGGAATCCCAGAACTACTCCAACGACACCGCCAGGCAGGCGGGATCTTCTGCGTGGTATCCCACTCCGAAGCAGATGTCATTCTTGCGGCCTACGAGGAAGCCGGCGTTCCGCCGCCGGATCTGGTACTGGGCGCCGAGCAGCCGCCCGAGCGGCGCAAACCCGCGGCCTGGCCGCTTCAGGAAATCCTCCGCCGCTTTTCCCTGACCCCCAAAGACCTGCTGATGGTGGACGACATGCCCCACGGCGGCCAGATGGCCCGGGCAGTGGGCGTGGATTTCGCCTGTGCCGCATGGTACGGCATGCTGCCTGAAATTGAGGTGCAGATGCGCCGCCAGTGTGATTTCTTCTTCTCCACCGTCGAAGCCTTCACGCAATTTCTCTTTGAAGAGAGGTGATCTTTTGGCCCACAAGCTTCCCATTGGCCCCAGAACCCTCAAAACAGCGCTGGCCGTGGTATTATCGATGGTTTTGGCTTCCTTTTTTGGTGAGCTGTCCATTTTTCCCGCCCTGAGCGCCATCGCCGTAATGTCCCGGGCCTTCACCGACGGTCTCCAGGAATGCCGCAATCAGGCCGTGGGAATCACCATCGGCGGGGTATTGGGCTGCCTCACCTGCCTCGTCTGTCCGGATCCGCCAATCCTGCTCATGGGGGTGGGGGTGGTAGTGGTTATCTTTCTGTGCACCTCACTCCATGTGGCCTTCTCCTGCAGCCTTTCATGCGCCATCTTTATCATCGCTTGCATGACGGAGCCCAACGAGGTGGTGGCCAGTACCCTCACCCGGCTCTTCCACACAGCCATTGGCCTGTCGGTGGGCCTGAGCATCAACTACCTCATCGTCCCCTATGACAACCGCGCCGCCATGGTGCGGCTTCTGCGGCGGCTGCTGGAACTTCTGCCGGACTATCTGCACCAATGCCTTTACCAAGGGCTGCACCCCGACCTCACAGCGCTGGAGGACATCCTCGACACCGTGCACCGGGAGCTCGCCACCTACCGCCGCCAGCGTTTTCGCCGCCGAGCCTTCCACCAGCAGGAGGCGGCCTACCTGGCCGGCTGCTGTCAGCTGGCTGAACGGGCTGTCCATGAACTCACCGCCCTGTGCACAGTGGACGCCGTCGGCACACCGGATCCCAGTAATCTCCAGCGGCTGACGGTGCTGGGCGTCCTCCCGGAACCGCTGACCCTGCCTGGAAAGCCCTGCGACAGCGACACTGACACCGTGACCAACTATCACCTGCGGATGCTCCTGGATGCGGCAGGCTTTTTGGAAGGACTGCTGCTGGAATGGCAAGACGCCCCCAAGGCTCCCTGATTCTCTTGATGCCCGAGAAAACCCTCGCTGCGGCAACGCAGCGAGGGTCAGGCTGTCGAGAAACCCCAGTTTTGCTCAGGCAAAACTGGGGTTTTTACGTAAATAATTGGAAATGAGCAATTCAAAGCAAATCATATACGAAGGATAACGCTCCTTCCATTTCCTTTGAGACTATCCCAAAGTTTGTGTAAACCTCCTGCATGGTGTAGAATAGAAGCACCGCACAGGAGGTTTTAAATAT
>CALXCW010000056.1 GCA_944386905.1 uncultured Oscillospiraceae bacterium | reverse complement strand
ATCATCAGCCCTTCCCCCAGCATCAGCTGCGTTTCCACCTGGGCGGCGTGGGGATCCTGGGGATAGTCGAAGCACAGGGGCCGGAAAAGCATGTCCCCCGCAAGGGCCGCCTTGACAAATTCGCTGTAGAGATAGGGCAGCAGGCCGTAACGGATACCGATGATCCGGGCCATGGCCTTATGTTCTGTGAAGCGGTAGACCTCCTGGAAACGGTTGCCCAGGGCGCAGTGGTTGCGCATCAGCGGCGTGAACACCCCCAGCTGAAGCCACCGCAGCAGGAGATCTTCGGTGGTATTGCCGCCGAAGCCGCCCAAATCCGCCCCAGCGAACAAGAACCCGCACATATTGGCTGAGGGCAGCATCTTTAGGTTCAGCGCCAGGTGCGACCACCAGGAATGGTTGTCTCCAAACCAGATCCCGCCGTAGCGGTGGGCGCCAATGTGGGAAGCCCGTCCAAACAGCAGCATCCGGCGGTCGGGGTAGGCAGACGCAAAATACTCCCCGGCGGCACGGGTCATATGGCCGCCGTAAAGATTGTGCACCGCCTGATGGCAGACCATCTGCCCATCGATCTTGTGATAGATCGAAGCATAGTCCTCCGGCCGGTTGGCTAGATTGCTGAGCTGATCGCACAAATTGGAGAAGTTGTGGAAATCCAGATCCGTCTCATCGCACTGTTTCAGCGCTGCCAGCACTTCTTGGATCCGCTGGGGCGTATAGAAAATGGCAGGCTCGTTCATGTCGTTCCAGAAGCCCTCAATGCCCTGATCGATCAAGGTCTGGTAGTTTCGGCCGAACCACTGGCGCGCCTCGGGCTGGAAAAAGTCAGGAAAGTGCACCAGGCCAGGCCAGACTGCCCCCACAAAGTCATCTCCCTGGGCATTTTTACAGAAATAACCTCCCGCCTTACCCGCCTCATAGACCGCATCACCGGGCTCAATTTTGACGCCGGCATCAATAATGGGTACCAGGTGGATATGCTGTTCGGCCAGTTCCTCAGCCAGGCCCCGCAGATTCGGGAAGCGCGTGGCATTCACGGAGAAATCCCGGTAGTCCTGCATATAGTCGATATCGAGATAAATACTGTCCAGAGGGATGCCGTTTTCCCGATGGCCTCGGGCCACCGCACGGACATCTGCTTCGGTGGGATAGCTCCACCGGCTCTGGCCATAGCCGAAAGCCCACTTGGGCGGGATGTAACTGCGGCCAATGAGGGCGCGGAAAGCGCGGACAATCTCCCGGTTGGATGAACCGGAAATCACATAGAGATCATAGTTTTCGTCGGCAGGCGTGATGCGCAGAATATCGCGCACAGTATAGCCCACGTCAAACTCCACCTGACCGCCGTAGTCGAAAAAGAGGCCAAACCTGGTTTCCCCACCGTCCACCAGCAGGAAATTATGGGCGGCATACAGCGAGATCTTTTCCTCGGTATGGTTCGGCGCGTCAGAGCAATTGCTCACATAGCGCCAGCCACGCTTATTGATGCCTCGCACCGTCTCGCCCAGGCCAAAGACCAGAGCATCCTCGCCCAGCGGATACATCCACGCCGCAGCCGTTCCCTGCAAAAATGGAACGGCTCCCTCCTCCGGGGTCAGTGGAGTGACCACGCCGCCGGTGGGCAGCGGTTTGCCAAATTTGAAACGTTGGATCATTTGTGTCACTTCCCTTCAAACTTCGCGGCAACGGGCGCCGCATTTCTCTGGCTCCACGCTATCACACCGCGCTCCATTCGTCAAGCACGGATTCGTACTCCGTTTCTCCCCGCAAAGACACAAAACTCCCCTGTACCTGTGGTACAGGGGAGTAAAGGGTGCAAGAGAAATTACTTCATCTCGGCCTCGGCGCCGGCTTCCTTCAGATCGTTGACGATCTTCTCGGCGTCTTCCTTGGAAACGGCTTCCTTCAGGGTCTTGGGAGCGTTGTCCACGATCTCCTTGGCTTCCTTCAGGCCCAGGCCGGTCAGGGCACGGACAACCTTGATAACGGCGATCTTGTTGGCGCCGGCGGACTTCAGCACGACGTCGAACTCGGTCTTTTCCTCCTCGGCGGGAGCAGCGCCGGCAGCGGGAGCAGCAACAGCGGCGGCAGCGGCGGAAACGCCGAACTCATCCTCGAGGGCGTGAACCAGCTCAGCCAGCTCCAGCACAGTCAGGGTCTTGACTTCTTCAATCATAGCAGTGATCTTTTCGGATGCCATTGTAAGTTACCTCCAATTATCGTTATTATAGTCAGTGTAAAATTAGGCCTCGGCGGCCTCTTCGGCGGCGGGAGCGCCACCCTTGGCCTGGCAGATCTGGTCGAGCACGACGGCCAGGCTGGTGATGGGAGCCAGGAAAGTACCCAGAACCTGGGCAATCAGGGCGTTCTTGCTGGGCAGTTCGCCGAAGGCCTTCAGCTCGTCCACAGACAGGACTTTGCCTTCCACGAGGCCGCCCTTGATCTTGACGACGTCCTTGTTCTTCTTGGCAAACTCGCAAATGATGCGGGCGGGGGCGATGGGGTCGCCGGTGGTGCAGGCCATGGAAGTAGTGCCGTTGAGCAGCTCATCAAACTCGGTGTAGCCGGCCTTGTTGGCGGCAAAACGGGTCAGGGTGTTCTTGACAACGGTGTATTCTACTTCGGCGGCACGGAACTGGTTGCGCAGCTCGGTATCCTGGGCGACGTTGATACCCTTGTAATCGACGAAGACGGCGGCGGTAGCGTTGCCGAGCTTCTCAGCCAGGGCATCGACGGTGGCCTTTTTGCTTTCCAAAACCTTTGCGTTGGGCATGATATGTGTCACCTCCGAGTAAAATAAAATGTCCTCCTGCCCAAAGACAGGAGGACACAAAATGATCGTCATTTCGCGATACCTCGGCAGGATGGAACGTTCCATTACGGCTAAAGCCTCCTGCTGTCTCCGGCAGCTTGAATATTATATCAGATTTAGGACGAATGTCAAGGAGAATTTCCTTGAAAAAGCGCTTATTTCATCCGGGAGTTGTGACTCCCGGATGAAACATCTCGATCAATACTTCGCGGTGCTGACCTTGATGCCAGGGCCCATGGTGGAGGCGATGACGCAGCTGCGGATATACTGGCCCTTGGCGGCAGCGGGCTTGGCCTTGACCACAGCACCCACCAGAGCGTCGAAGTTCTGCTGGAGCTTCTCGGGGCCGAAGGACACCTTGCCGATGGGGCAGTGGATGATGTTGGTCTTGTCGAGACGATACTCAATCTTACCGGCTTTGATTTCATGGACAGCAGCGGTGACGTTGGGGGTCACAGTACCGGCCTTGGGAGAGGGCATCAGGCCCTTGGGGCCCAGAACCTTACCGAGACGGCCGACAATGCCCATCATGTCGGGGGTGGCCACGACGACGTCGAAGTCAAACCAGTTTTCCTTGGTGATCTTCTCCACCAGCTCCATGCCGCCGGCATAGTCGGCGCCGGCCGCGAGGGCCTCGTCGAGCTTGGCGTCCTTAGCAAAAACCAGCACCTTGCGGGTCTTGCCGGTGCCGTTGGGCAGCACGATGGCGCCGCGCACCTGCTGGTCGGCGTGACGGGAGTCAACGCCCAGCTTAATGTGAATTTCCACAGTCTCATCAAACTTGGCGGGGGCGGCCTTGACCACCAGAGCCATGGCGTCGGAGACTTCGTACTGGATGCTGCGATCAATCAGCTTGGAGCTGTCTTTATACTTTTTACCTCTGAACAATTGTATTTCCTCCTTAGTGGTACTTCGGAATACTCCTCCCACGATTTATGAGGCCCGGTCTATCACCGGAGATCCTCGGACAAGCGAATTAGGTATCGGACACAACGACGCCCATGGAGCGGCAAGTGCCGGCAACCTGGCTCATAGCTGCCTCGATGGTGGCGGCGGTGAGATCGGGCATCTTGCGCTCGGCGATCTCGCGCAGCTGCGCCTGGGAAATGGTGGCGACCTTGTTCTTGTTGGGCACGCCGGAACCGCTCTCGATGCCCAGAGTCTTCATAATGAGGGTGGGCGTCGGGGGGGTCTTGGTGACGAAGGTGAAGCTGCGGTCGGCATAGACCGTGATAACCACAGGGATCTTAAAGCCGGCCTGATCCTTGGTGCGCTCGTTGAACTCCTTGATAAACTGCGCGATGTTCACGCCGTGCTGGCCGAGGGCAGGGCCCACCGGAGGGGAAGCAGTCGCCTTGGCGGCGGGAATCTGCAATTTGATATAACCAGTTACTTTCTGTGCCATTATAGAGCACCTCCTGAAAAAATGTGGTGATACGCAGCGCGTATGTTTGGCGGGGCATGATGCCCCTCCCACGTTCCTGCCGCCAAAGCGGCCTGAATAGCGTTACGAATTGACGGGCTCCACCTGATCGAGCTCCAGCTCCACGGGAGTCTCCCGACCGAACATGGAGACAATGACGCGTACCTTGTTCTTGTCCACGTCGAGCATGTCCACCACGCCGATAAAGCTGGTAAGGGGGCCGTCATTGATTTTCACGTTGTCGCCCACGTCGTAGTTGACCACAATCTCGTGCTTTTCCACACCCAGCTGCGCCACTTCCTCCTCTGTGAGAGGTGTGGGCTTCGTGCCGGAGCCGACAAACCCGGTGACACCGCGGACATTCTTGATGATATACCATGCCTCGTCGGTCATGATCATCTTCACCAGCACATAGCCGGGGAATACCTTGCGGTCATAGGTCTTGGGGCCGTTGTCGGTGAGCTCGGTGACCGTCTCCATAGGGATGGAGACAACGTGAATGAGCTCTTGAAGATGTCGCGTCTCCACCGTCTTTTCGATGGTGGCCTTGACGGTATTCTCGTAGCCAGAGTATGTGTGAACCACATACCATTTTGCCGCTTCTGCCATGGCCCGTCAGCCTTTGATGAGGGTGATGATCCCGTTCACCACAAGGCCGGCCACAGCGTCAAATACCCAAATAAAGACGCCGACCACCAGCACGCAGGCGAGCACCACCAGCGTATTGTTGATCATCTGGCTCTTGCTCGGCCAAACGACTTTTTTCAGCTCACTGCGCATTTCGCGGAACCAGCGGCTGATGCGCTTGCCGGAGCGAACAAAGAAGTTTTCCTTTTTGTTGGCTTCTGCCATGTTGTTCACCCTTTCTGCATGGGATGGAGCTCCATGCGATTACTTCGTCTCGTTGTGGACGGTGTGCTTCTTGCAGAATCTGCAATACTTCTTCATCTCGAGACGATCAGGGTCGTTCTTCTTGTTCTTCATGGTGTTGTAGTTTCTCTGCTTGCACTCAGAGCATCTCAGGGTAATTTTCACGCGCATTATCGGCACCTCCTTATATTGCCTCCCTGCATCGACTGCGGCGGCTTGAATTTTCCGCAGAAGGAAAAGAGCGCAAAAAAATAAGCCCTTTTTCACAGGTGAAGCCATTATAGCACAGCTCCCCTGGACGGGTCAACAGTTATTTTTCAGATTTGCGAGAAAAAGTTCCAATTTTTCCGGCGCTGTGGTAGAATACACCGTAGCAGGCGCAGCCCAGGCGGCGCCAAGTGGAAAGAGAAGGAGCACTGCAATGAAAATCATGGCCATTGACTTCGGCGACGCCAGAACAGGCATCGCCATCTCCGACCAGCTGGAAATGCTCACGGGCTTCACCACGGTCATCCATGCCTACACGGCGGAAAAAGCGGCGTCCGGAGTGGCGCAGTTGGTAAAAGAACACCATGTCGAAGCAATCGTGGTGGGACTGCCCCGGAATATGGACGGCAGCGAGGGCCCCCGGGCGGCGCTGTGCCGGGACTTCGCCGCACTGCTTTCGGAAAAGACCGGCCTGACTCCCGCCATGTGGGACGAGCGGCGCACCACGGTGGATGCCCACCGCATTCTTTCGGACAACGGTGTCCGGGGCAAAAAGCGAAAAAACACCGTGGACGCCGTGGCAGCCTCCCTCATCCTGGAGGGCTACCTGGCCAGCCGAAAAGGACGCTAGGCGCGGATTCACCATCCGCGCCTAACTTTTTATTTATGCCAGAATATGCTGCTTTTTGAGCTTGTGATGGACAAAGAGCAGCGCCGTAAAGTGGGCCACAGGCGTCACAAACCAGCTGACAGGGTAGGAGAGATACAGCGTCTCCAAGGTGGGATTGGCGGCAAAGATGGTATAAACCCAGACGATGCGCAGGACACACGCACCCATCACCGAGATAATGAGAGGCAGCCACGACCGTCCCAGGCCGCGGAGCACACCAGAGCCCACCTCCATCAGGCCGCAAAGCACATAAGGCAGGCCCACATAGGTCAGCCGTACCATGCCAACAGCAATGACTGCATCGCGGTCGGCATCTGCCCCGGAGATATAGAGGCTCAGAAGCTGGGGCCCCAGGAGATAAATGATGGCTGTAACACCCACGCCAATCAGCATGACCAGCAGCACACATCCGCGGAAGATCTTTCCCAGCCGGTCAATCCGCCGGGCGCCCAGGTTTTGGCTGGTAAAGCACAGCGCGGCGTGGTAGACGGAGTTCATAGCGATGTAGATAAAGCCGTCCAGGTTGGACGCGGCGGAATTGCCGGCCATGGTGACATAGCCAAAAGAGTTGATGGCGCTCTGGATGGTCACGTTGGACAGCGAGAAGATCATGCTCTGCAGCCCGGCGGGAATGCCGATCTTTACCAGCAGTTTGAGCATATCCCGATAGATTCGGATTTCCCGAAGCTTGAGGCGATAGGCGCCTTCGGAGTGCACCAGGCACAACACAACCAGCGCCGCAGCCACATACTGGCTCACTGCCGTAGCAATGGCCACGCCGGCTACATCCAGATGAAACACGATCACCAGCAGGAGATTGAGCACCACATTGATGATGCCGGACAGCAGCAGGAACATCAGTGGCCGGTCGGTATCACCGATGGCGCGGAGGATGGCCGCGCCGAAGTTGTAGACCACTGTGGCGGGAATGCCCAGGAAATAGATGCGGAGATACAGCGACGCCAACGGCAAAACATCCGGGTCGGTATTCATCATCTGAAGCATCGGTGTGGAGAGGAAAAAGCCCAGCACGCCCACAAAGACACCCATGATGGCGCTCAGTGCCATGGAACAGTGGACGCAGCGTTCCATGCCTTTTGCGTCGCGCTGGCCGTAGAAGTTGGCTACCAGCACGTTGGCGCCGGTGGAGATACCCACAAAGACGTTGACCAGCAGATTGATCAGGGCGCCGTTGGAACCCACAGCAGCCAGCGACCGGCTGCCGGCAAATTTTCCCACGACGATGACATCCGCCGCGTTGAACAGAAGCTGCAAAATGCCGGTGAACATTAGCGGCAGCGCAAAGAGAATGATCTTCGAGAAGATCGGGCCTTCAGTCATGTCGATCTCGTGGGATCGCTTCATGGGGGTCATCCTTTCTTATCGTGGTAAGTTCAGTATAGTGGGAGAAAAACTTCCCGTCAATCGGGAAAACGACGAAATGCGTGGCCGAGCCGCAAAAAGCCGCCGGAACGGCTGGCGTTCCGGCAGCGAATATCATCAGGTGCGGAGCAGTGCGTCGCCCGCCTTGAAAATGTCTCCCGCACCCACGGTGAGGATCAGATCGCCGGACCGAGCCTCGGTGCGGAGGAACTGCGTCACCTCCGGGAGAGACGGACAGTAGACCGCGCCGGGGATGGCGGCGGCCAGAAGCTGCGAGGAGACGCCGGCGATACTGGCCTCGCGCGCTGCATAGATATCGGTGAGGATCGGAACGTCCACCGTCATCAGCTCCCGGACAAAGTCCTGAAATAGCGCTTTGGTGCGGGTATAGGTGTGAGGCTGGAAAGCGCAGAGGATTCGGCGATAGCCCATAGCCTTGGCGGCGCTCAGCAGGGCGTGAAGCTCACCAGGATGGTGGGCATAGTCGTCGAAGATGTCTGCGCCGTTATAGCAGCCCTTAAACTCCATGCGCCGTCCAGCGCCGGTGAAGCTGTGAAGGGCGCGGGCAGCTACTTCACCGGGGATGCCGGCAAAGTAGGCGGCGGCACAAGCTGCAATGGCGTTCATGGCGTTGTGCCGTCCCACCACCGAGAGCTCCAGATGGGCAAAGGGCGTTTCATCGCACAAAACGTCAAAGCTGCGCCAGTCCTCGGAGAAGTTCACGCCGCGCACGCGGTTTCCCTCCCCCATGCCGAAGGTGCGGTAGGTGAGGCCGGCCAGGGCGTCGATGGTATTGCGGTCGTCACCGTTGGCGATGATATATCCGTCCTCGGGCACAAGCTGGGCAAACTGTCGGAAAGAGCGCTGAATGTCGGCAAGATCTTTGAAAAAGTCCAGATGGTCAGCCTCAATGTTGAGGATCACGGCTACCGTGGGAAAGAAATTTAAAAAGGAATTGCAGTATTCACAGCTCTCAAGGATGATGGTATCGCCGTGGCCCACCCGGTGGGAGGCATGGATCAGAGGCAGCGTGCCGCCGATCATTACCGTGGGATCCTTTTCCGCCTCCATGAAAATCTGGGTAATCATTGAGGTGGTCGTGGTCTTTCCATGGGTGCCGGAAATACAAATGGCATTTTGATACCGCCGCATCAGGATGCCCCAGGCCTCGGCCCGTTCAAAGACCGGAATGCCCGCAGCCCGGGCGGCGGCAATCTCAGGGTTGTCGTCGTGGGCAGCGGCGGTGCGGATCAGCAGTGCCGCGCCCTGGATGTTCTCGGAACGGTGACCAATGGCCACGGGAATGCCCTGTGCCTCCAGTTCCTCGGTGGCCGGGGAACGGTTCATATCCGAACCGGTGATGACGAGGCCTCTGGCACGCAGTACCAGCCCCAGGGGGCGCATGGATACGCCGCCGATCCCCACCAGGTGGGCATGGGTGCCGGGAGTGAGATACGCCTCCAGGGCGGCCAGGGATGATTGCTTCATAAGAGAACGCCTCCAGGTGAGAATAAAAAGCTGTTGCGGGGCAAGAACGGGAATCGTATAATGGTAGCATAACCTTTCTGCGGCCGGATATGTAATAAAAGGTCGCCCAGAGCGCAGATACCAAATCTGCATTATATACCAAGTTTTCAAAGAACACAAGGGGAATTTTGAAAAAATCCCCCTGTTTTGAGAAGGGGAAATTCTATGAAAATGCGCCAACCCGCCGCCATCCTCACAGCACTGCGCCAAGCAGGTTTTGAGGCATGGTACGTGGGCGGCTGTGTCCGGGACACGCTTCTGGGAAGGCCCGTGCACGACTGGGATATCACCACCTCAGCCCTGCCTCAGCAGGTGCTGGCGCTCTTCGGCCACTGCGTGCCCACCGGTCTGCGCCACGGCACCGTGACCGTTCTGGAGGACGGCGCCACCGCCGAGGTGACCACCTACCGCGCCGACGGCGCCTATCTCGACGGCCGCCATCCTTCCCAGGTGACCTTCGTGGGGTCGCTGGCGGAGGATCTCGCCCGGCGGGACTTCACCGTCAACGCCATGGCCATGGACGACGCCGGTACGGTGGTGGATCTCTACGGCGGACAAGCGGATCTCGCAGCGGGACTGCTGCGGGCCGTGGGCGAACCGTCGCGGCGCTTTGGGGAGGACGCCCTGCGCATGCTTCGGGCTCTGCGCTTCTCCGCCCAGCTGGGCTTTTCCATCGAGGCGGAGACATCCCAGGCCATTGACCGCTGCGCGCCTTTGGCCTCCAAGCTCTCGGCAGAGCGGGTGCGCGACGAGGTAGAAAAGGCGCTCCTCTCCCCCAGGCCTCAAGCCGTGGGAGAGATGGCGGCGCGAGGCCTACTGCGGGCCTTTGGTCTGACTGTAAACAGGTCTCTTTCCTCCCTTGCAGCACTGCCGCCGGAGGCGGCAGTACGCTGGACGGCATTGTGCCGCGTCTATCCGGAGCTGGAGCTTTCCACGCTGCGTCTGCCGGGCCGCCTGGCTCGGGACGCCATGGCGGCGGCCCGGATCAACCGTCCAGCCGACAGAGTGGGCTGGAAGCAGGTGCTGGCCCAGGCGGGCCTGGAACAGGGGCGGCTGGCGGCCGCCGTGCTGGGTGAAACGGCGGCCGTGGAGGAGATTCTTCAGTCCGGGGAATGCCTCTCCCTGCGGCAGTTGGCCGTCACCGGCGCCGACTTCCCGCAGCTCCACGGCCCGGCGTTGGGCATTCATCTCCAGGGACTTTTGGCCCATGTTCTGATCCACCCCGAGGATAACCGCCGCGAGGTTCTTTTGACCTTGGTGCCGCCGAACGCAGCCGGATCATTTTAAGAACCGTTCTTGCTTGATATCAGAATTTGTGGTATAGTATTTCCAAATAAGTATTCTTCCCTCCAGCAGGGGGGTAAGAGGATAAGGAGCAATGAAGATGCTGAAAAAAGTCACCGATTCCATCATCTATGTGGGCGCCAACGACCACGAGGTGGATCTCTTCGAAGGGCAGTATGTGGTGCCCAACGGCATGAGCTACAACTCCTACGTGATCCTGGACGACAAAATCGCCGTCATGGACACCATCGACCGCAAAAAGACCGGTGAGTGGCTCAAAAATAT
>CALXCW010000055.1 GCA_944386905.1 uncultured Oscillospiraceae bacterium | reverse complement strand
ACCATCAGAGCCAGCATGCCAGAGGCGCCGGATTCTACGGCGGAGCGGATGAAGTTCATCAGCAGGAAGCCATAGATGGTCTGGGTCAGCGGTGCACCAGAGAAGGCGACCATGATGAAGGGTGCGGGTTTGCCGCTGGCATAACACTTTTTCCAAGAGCCGACCGAGGACAGGCACGCTGCGCCGGCGCCAAAACCGGAACCGATGGCGCTGAGACCCAGCGCGCAAGCCATACCGATATATTGAATCTCCATAACAATTCTCCTTTATTTTTTAATCTTGTCGAGATTTTTAAACGGTTCATAGGCAATCCCTGCCCATTCCATGCCCAGCTGGCCGGAAAATTCCAGCAGGTTCAGCCGCACGCCGTGCACCACCACAGACAAGAAGCCCATGACCAGGTTGAGGGCGTGACCGACGATCATAATAAGGGCGGCAACAATGAGCAGTGGGCCTTCGAAGCCTGCGGCCATGTTGTTGAAGCTCTGCGCGATGGCCAGTGAAGCCATGCCCACAGCAAAGAGCCGGATATAGCTCATCACATTGCCGAAGGCGCTGATGGTGTTGAGGAATACCGTAAAGGCGTTGGCCAAGCCGTCTTTGAGTCCCTGCGAGAAGCGCTTGCCTGGCGCCATGCCACCGAAGAGCACCACCAGCACGAAGCCGATTCCCACACAGGCACCGACCGGTGCCAGAGGGACATCCTCACCAATGACCAGGTAGAGGGCCAGAAAGTAAATGGCACAGATGGCGATAAGCCAACCGAGATCGGCAATCAAGCTGAGGTTTCGCTCAGAGAGCTTTCGCTTGATACACATAACGCAGGCCAGGGAAAGCTGAACCGTTCCAAGGATAAAGCAAAACTTCATAATTGCGTTCTGCTGTGCCGTTGCGCTTATACCGAAATAGTCAGGATAGTTGGCCAAAATCGGGATGGTGAGACTTCGCAGCAGCGGCACCTTCATAGCGGCCTCCAGCCCAAACCAAGTGCCGGTCAGCGTACCCCAGACAATGGTGGCGATACTCAGCACCCAGAGAAGAAGCAGTGCGTCAGAGGGTTTGCGAGTCTTGACGGTCAGTATGATCGCGCCGATCAAGAGCAGCACACCGTAACCGGCGTCTCCCAAGATCATGGCAAAGAATAGAGCAAAAAATGCCAGGAACCAGAAGGAAATATCGAATTCTCGATACCCCGGCACCACGCCAAGGATATCGAAAATGGGCACCATCAGCCGCGTGACCTTGTTGTAGCAAACCTTGGTTGGTACGAGCTCGTCGTCCTCAGCCGGGTCATCCATGGCCCAGGCCCAGCGGTGCTCCACTGCTGCAGTTTTGAACTCCTCGACATTATCCGCGGGGATATAGCCGGTGAGCCAGACCAGGCCGCCTTCTGAGGCAGCGGTATTTCGCACAGAGGAATACTCCATGGCATTTTGTGCCTTGAGGAGCTGTGCCTGGAAGCTGGGGATATGGGCTGCCGCTTTTCGGAGCAGCATCTCGCCATCGGCCAGCTGGCTGTCGCAGCTTTCAATCTGAGCCTGGAGCTGTTCTAGGCTCTCGGTGGGAATTTGGAACTCGTCAGCGGAGATACCTTCGGGAAGCGGCCCCCAGAGCGCTACTGTTTCCAGCTTTTCCACCGGGGAAAGCCTGATGAAGGGCGTCTCGGCGGCGGAGAGGCCGGCGAGGGATTTTTTATCCATCCGGTAGATTTTGAGGTCAATCCCATTTTCGCGGAGAAAGTCAAAGTCACCGGGGGAGAAATTGCCCCATTTTTCCAGGGCTTCAGCCCGAGTGGTCAGAGCAGCACGTCGGGTGGAGAGAGTCTGTCGATCCTCCAATGTCGCCTGTACCTGGGTGTATAGCGCCTCGAAATCGCCGTCAGAGAGAAGCTCTGCGGCGGGCGTCTCGGGGGCATACTCTTTGAGCGCCAGCTCTGTGGCCGAGAGATCAGCAATCCGCTGGAGGTATGCGGGATCCGCACCTTGCTTTTCGCGGATATGCAGAAGTCCCAGCTTTTTCAGGCCATCCAGCAGCGCCTCCTTCTGGGTATCCCGGGCGACGATGGACACGACCTTCATTTTTTCGATCATGTGGCCACCTCCCGCAGCTTATTTTTCGCGATTTTGCCTCGTACCACCGCGGCTGTCTGCTGGTCTCCCAGATAGATTCCGATAACACGGATATTTTCCTTGGCCTCAGGAATCTTAACCTTTTCAAAGAGGTTGACCCGCTGGGATGTGATCCGAAGCTCTTGCTCCAGAAGTTCTGCACGGCGTCGGAGCGTTTTGGCTTCGGCGTCCAGCCCAGCAATTTCTTGGAGCTTGACTACGGCAGTATCCACCCAGAGGGGAAATTCATCGGGATCGTAATGGATCTCTCGGAACTGTAAGGCCCGAAACACAGGGACAATAACACCGGCGATATTTTCTTCGCCGCAGATTACACTCTCCGGTTCCACCAGTGTGTCCAGCTTTTTCGGCAGGCTTTGGTTCTCGGAGAACACCGCGACCCAGTCATCCAGACCATCAATGGCGGCCAGCCGCCGTGCCTCCAGCTGCTCCAATTGGGCGCTGAGCTGGAGCATCACCGTTTGGAGCTGCTGCTTTTTGAGCTGCAGCGTCGGAAGATAACGCTCAAAGCGTTTTAGGGCGTCCTTTTGGGCCTTCAGCTCGTTTTTTGTCAGTTTCACAGCCATAGGCGTGTCCTCACTGCAAGGCGTCCCGCTTTGGCCAGTGTGCCTGGAGGAGGCTGGTTTTGAGGCCGGTTTCGTTGGGCTCAAAGCAGTCAGCCAGGATTTTCCAGCCCAGATCCAACGCCTGCTCCAGCGGGATGTTTACCGACAGATCCATGAGCTTTGATTCGAAAAGTTCGCCATATTTGAGAAGCTTGTCATCCCACTCGGACATCATAAAGCCCATGGAACGCTTTTCTTGGCTTTCTTTATAGGAACTGTAGAGTCGGATCATGCAGTCCATCAGAGCCCGGTGGTCGTCACGGGTCTTACCATTGACATTTTGCTTCAAACGCGACAGGGAGCCGAAGGGCTCGATACGGCCGTTCTTTAAATAGTATTGGCCTTCGGTGATATAGCCCGTATTGTCGGGAACCGGATGGGTTACATCGTCGCCGGGCATGGTTGTAACACCCAGAATGGTGATGGAGCCCGCACCTTCGAAGTCAACGGCCTTTTCATACCGCGAAGCCAGACAGCTGTAAAGATCGCCGGGGTAACCGCGGTTGGAGGGAACCTGTTCCATGGTAATGGCCATTTCCTTTTGGGCATCGGCGTAGTTGGTCATGTCGGTGAGGAGTACCAGAACTTTCTTGCCTTCCAAGGCAAATTGCTCCGCAACGGCCAAGGCCATATCCGGCACCAGGGTGCACTCCACAATGGGATCAGAGGCGGTGTGGACAAACATGACAGTTCTTCCCATAGCGCCGCCACGCTCCAGGGTGTCGCGGAAGAAGAGGTAATCGTCGTATTTTAGGCCCATACCGCCTAAGACGATGACGTCAACCTCGGCTTGCATGGCAATACGAGCCAGAAGTTGGTTATAAGGCTCGCCAGACACTGAGAAAATCGGTAGTTTCTGGCTTTCAACCAGTGTATTAAACAGGTCGATCATTGGGATACCTGTGCGGATCATATTCTTGGGTACGATCCGGCGGGCAGGGTTGACTGACGGGCCGCCGATGGGGATCATATTCTCCGTCAGGGCCGGGCCATTGTCGCGAGGGACACCGGCGCCATCGAAGATGCGTCCCAAGAGATGGTCGCTGAAAGATACCATCATAGGCCGTCCCAGGAAGCGGACGGGGTCGGTGGTGCTGACGCCCTGGGTGCCGGAAAAGACCTGCAGGGAAACCTTGTCGTGGTCGAGCTTGATGACGTTGGCGTAACTGTCGCCGACCAGGGCCAGGTCGCCGTTGCGCACGCCCTCGGCCCGAACCGTCAGCACGTTTCCCACAATGGATTCGATTTTTGTATATACCTTTTTCATATCTTATCTCCCATCATGGTGAAAATACTGCAACTTCAGACCGCTTTGGACAGGTAAAAATCGGTGAGTTTCTTTTGCTGGGCAACGAAAGCCTCAGTTTCAAACTCGGTGTTGTGCCAGTCGAGGAATTCCTGCCGGAGCTGGTTGAAGAAAGCGCGGATTTCCCGCTTGTCAGTCAGATTATACCGCTGCATCAGCACGTCGTAGATGACCGCGAACACACAGCGCTGCCGCTCTGGTGAGCAGGCCGCATCAATGGGATCAAAGGAGTTTTGCTGGAGATAGACGGCGTCCAGAAGCTCGCCCTTTTGATAGAGAATGTAATCTTCGGCAGAGGTACCTTCCTCGCCGACGACCATCATCATCTGGCTCACTTCAATGCTGCGACGGAGAATGGAGCGTGCCTGCTCGACTTTCGCCATATCCACAATTCCTTCATATTTCGACCAGGAATCGATGGGATGAATGGAGGGATACTTTCGCGCATCGGAGCGCTCACGGGACAGACCGTGGAAGGCGCCGACAACTTTCAGTGTGGCCTGCGTCACAGGCTCGTCGAAGTTGCCGCCGGCAGGGGAGACGGTGCCGCCAATGGTAATGGAGGCAGTTCTGCCGTCTTTGAGCCGCACCTTACCGGCTCGCTCATAGAACGAGGCGATGACGGATTCGAGGTAGGCCGGGAAGGCCTCTTCGCCGGGAATCTCCTCAAGACGGCCGCTCATTTCGCGCATGGCCTGGGCCCAGCGGCTGGTAGAGTCGGCCAGCAGCAGCACATCCAGACCCATCTGACGATAGTACTCGGCAATGGTCACAGCAGTATAGACCGAAGCCTCACGGGCCGCCACGGGCATGGAGGAGGTGTTGCAGATAATAATCGTGCGCTCCATCAGGGAGCGGCCGGTGCGCGGGTCGATGAGTTCTGGGAACTCCTTTAGAACTTCAACAACTTCGCCGGCGCGCTCGCCGCAGGCGGCCACGACTACCACATCCACGGCGGCGTTTTTAGCTTCCATGTGCTGTAAGACCGTCTTGCCGGCGCCGAAGGGGCCGGGCACACAGAAGGTGCCGCCCTTGACCACCGGTAGGAAGGTGTCGATGCATCGAATTTGCGTGACCATGGTTTCATCAGGGCGCAGCCGCTCTTCATAGCAGTGCACCATCTCCTTAATGGGCCAAGAAAAAACCATGCTCAGTTCTCGTGTTTCGCCCAGACGGTTTTCTACCACCGCGATGGTGGAGCGGACATGGTAGGTACCTTTGGGCTGAATGGATTTAACCGTCCATCCTTCGTCCTTGAAGTCGAAGGGCACCATGATCTGGTGGGTAAAGAGTCCCTCAGGCACGGTTCCCAGAGTATCGCCCGCTTGTACAGCGTCGCCCACCTGAGCCACAGGGGTAAACTCCCAGGACTTGTCGGGAATGGGGTCGAGATAGACACCGCGCTTCAAAAAGAAACCGCACTGCTCGGCTAGCTCCGGCAGAGGGTTCTGAAGGCCGTCGTAGACCTGGCTCAAAAGGCCAGGGCCCAGCTCCACACTGAGAAGTTCGCCGGAGAGCTCCACCCGGTCGCCAACCTTGACGCCGTTGGTCATTTCATAGACCTGCATACTGGCGACGCCGTTGGTAATGCGGATGACCTCACCCTTGAGCCGTTCTTCTCCTACTAAGACGTAGCAGACCTCATTTTTCTTGACCGAACCGTCAAACTCAGCCGTGATCAGGTTGCCGTTGACGCCGGTCACAATACCTGTTACCTTTTGCATATGATTATCACCCGCTTATAGTCGATAGATTTTCTGCTGGATTCCGTCCAGAAGGGACACGAATTCGGCTTTGCCGGCCTCAAACTGGAAGCCATGGAGCCGTAGTATCAGCTGGAGCTTCAAAGCGTAACCGAAGAGAGCCGTGTCGTCAAACACATGAAATCCAACCAAGGCGTCGATCTGACGGAATTGCTGCTCCAGCAGCAGCCGCTCTGCCTGGAGAGGATTATCTGCGGCCATGGCAGCTTGGACGGTGAGCGCTGCGCCGCGATCCTCAGGGGGTTGGCAGGGCTTACCCAGTCGGGAGAGTCGCTGATAGCGAAGCTCTTGGCGCAGCAGGCGGTAATAGGCTGCCCAGGCGTGCAGCAGCGGCCCTCGATCTGATTCCACCGTCAGCTCTTTCAGCGCGCCGTAAGTCGCCGGGCTGACGGAAGAGCGGCACATCTCCAGAAAGGTGGGGTAATCAAAAGGCGGCGGCGAACCGGCTGCCAGCATGGGCAAGCTGGAGAGCAGATAGTAATAAGAGGCCACAGCGCACCTCCCTTATAGCTGGATATCTCGGAAGAAGGGCATCAAAATCTTCGAGATCTCCTCATCGGTGCAGTCAAAGAAGCCGGAGCCGTCCTTGGCAGCCAAACGGAAACCAGCTCGCACGGATTTGGCCGGACAGATTTCCAGACCCTCCTTGAGCTGCTGCGCCAATTCTTGCTTGAGCGAATCGCTGACGGCATGAACCTCGGCGACGTAGTCAGCGAGGGTTTCTCCTTGGAGGGCTGCTGCGATCAACGTGGCCAGAGCCTTTCCGTCCATGGCCTTACCTACTTCCAGCGTCAGCAGCCGCTGAAACTCATCCTGCACAGCCGCTTTGAAGGCCAGCATGGCATCTCGCTTGGCCTGTTCGGCGCTGAGGCGGGCATTCTCCTGGTAGAGGGCCACATCTTTTTGCGCCTTTTCCCGCAGAGCATCGGCATCGGCATTGGCTTTGGCCAGGATGTCCTCTGCCTGCTTTTTCGCGTCGGCCAGAATGCTGTCAGCCTCCTGGGACGCCTTTTCGATTCCTTCGGTGCGAATCGAAGAAAGCAGGTCTTGAATTTGAAGCTCCATTACAATCTCTCCATTCCGCCGCCAAATGATCGTGATTGTGTTGTGGCCCGGGGAGGCGGCCGCAATTGGTCATCTCCGTGGGCGGCCGTGGGAGATGACAGCAAAAGTCCGAAGTCAATCGGCGTTGTGTCCCGGTGAGAATCGGGGCAGCAGAAGCGCCTCGAAGCCAAAGGGACATAGATAATAAAAGTATTATACCACGAATTTTTGTTTTGTGTAGTGCGTTTTATGGGATTTGCCAAGTCGAGGCAAAAAAGGTGATAAGCTGCCATGAGTCGTTGCGGTCAAACTTGTTATTTGGAGCTGTGTGGTTTGGATTCAACCAAGTAACTGTTATGAAGCAAAATCCCCCCGCTGGGCGGAGGGATTTTGCTTCATAGGGGAATTATTTGAGATACGCCTCATAGACCGACAATGGAATGGTGAAGCTGGGGCAACCGGCGGCGCCAGGGGCAACTTCATATTTGTCGAAGGCGATGACAAGATTGCCGTCGGAATCAAAGTAAAAGTTTTGATCCGGGTCAATGGACTGGAAGTTCCACGCGTCAAATTCTGAATCAATCCAGAAGATACCCGTTCCTTCTTCATTGGCTTTGCGCATCTGTCGAAGAATCTCGTCGCTGATGGCGGCAAGATAGCCGTCGTCCTGGAAGAGATCCGAGAGAGTCACGATCTCCCCGGTGGACTTGTCGATGTGGTAATAGTAATAAGTGGTGTTGCTGCTGCCGCTTCCTTGCCAGACTTCCAGACGCAGGGTGAACCACTGATCTGTGTTGGTGACGATCTCATGGCGCACCTCCAAAGAGGTATGGCCTTCATCGCCCAAGGCCTCGGCATCTGCCTCAAACTGGGCAATGAGGGTAGACGTGAGCGTTTCCACGTCCTGGTTGATGGTGTTTACAGATTCGTTGTAAACCGGGTCGTCGCTCTGGGATTCCATTGTGGGAATCTCCACCATGGCGTGATGATTTTCTGTATCCTTTTCATAAGTGCGGAAGGTGACGATCTCCACCAGGGGCCCCACCAGGGGGAGTGCTTGGAGCGTATCGGCGGCCTGGGCACTGATATTGGGCAGGGCGATGAACAGAGCGAGACATGCAGCCATGGCAGTACCGAAATAGCGCAGCACTCTGCCATTGTGCCGCCGCTTCTTTGGCAGATTGGTCAGCGCCTCTTCAATGCAGTCAATGGCCCACTGGGGCGCTTCTCTGCTTTCTTCTCGAGCAATTCTTTTCAAAAAGTCGTCATATTGTTCCATAGAAAACCTCCTATTCTGCCAAAAGGCTTTTCAGCCGCTGTCGGGCGCGGAAGAGGCGTGTCTTGACAGTGGCCTCGGGAACTTGAAGAATTCGGCTGATCTCCCTTACCTCCAAGTCCTCGTAGTAGAACAGTACCACCACGGCGCGGTAGTCGGCGGGAAGCTGCTGCACAGCAGTCCACAGGCTCAGGTGCTCTTCTGTTTTGTCGCTGGCGGGCAGCTCCAGATCCTCCAGCGGGACGGCACGAGAGCGGCGCCGCAGGATATCGTAGGCGGAATTGGTAGCGATGCGCAGGAGCCACGGGCGGAATTTTTCCGCCTCCTTGAGCGTGTGGAGCTTTTCATAGGCTGTGCACAGGGCCTCCTGCATGGCGTCCTCGGCATCGCATCGGCTGTGGAGCAAGCTGGCCGTGACGCGATAGAGGCTTGTCTCACACAGGCGAACCTGTTCACAAAACCACTCTTTGGTATATTCCGGTTTGATGGCGTATCCTCCTCACTGCATGGTATCATACAGCCATTCGCCCCAGGTTTCATAGCATTTGGCATAGACGTGCGTACCGTCGCCGGTGAGATCCTCCCGAAGGCAGCCATTGGCGTCGTCAAAGAGAGGATTGACGTCTATGTAGAAGATGCTCTCTGCGTCGGCGAGGGCGGCAATCTGTGTGTTAAACTGGTTGATGCGCGTATTATTGAAAATGGCGTCGGTCTGAGAGCGGTTGGCGTCCACATGGAGGTTTGCGCCCAGGTAGAGCTTGGCCTCCGGCTGGAGTGCGCGGATTTTCTCCACCACAGCGCCGTATTGCGCCACCGTGGCGTCCATATCGTAGCCCAATTCATTGATGCCAAGCATCAGATGGATCCGGGCAAATTGCCGCTCGTTCAATAGCGCCTCCAGTGTCAGCTTACCCACACCGGGTACGGAGACTTCGCTGTCAAAGGCATCATAGACCGTCATGCCCACGTCGGCAAAAAATGTGGCATTGAGAGAGGCGTAGTCGCACAGTCCCACGGTGCGTGAATCGCCTATGAAAAGCGTGTCCGCAAAGAAGGTTTGGGGATCATCCTTGACAACCGGCTCCTGCTCCGGTTCCGGTTCGGGCGCAGGTTCAGGAACAGGCTCCGGCTCCGGCTGCGGCGCGGGCTTTGGCTGGGGTGTGGGCTGCTGTGTGACGGGGGCGGAGATTTCACTTTGCGGGGCGGCTGGCTTCGCCGCAGCAATAGCCATAGGGGTGGTGCACAGCATCGTCAGCAACATCAGCAGGGGAAACAGGGCGGGGCGTTTTGTCTTTTTCTTTTTCATCATAGCTCACCTAGAATTGAAAGTAAAGGAAGGGGTCATTTTGTCCTCGGTAAATACAGTACAGGCACAGCCAAAAGGCAGCCAAAAGCAAGAGTGTTGTGACCAGCCGGCTGGAGCAGCGCTTGTAGATTCGCCGGGGCAGGGGCGTGGCGAAGAGAATGCCAACGACAAGCAGCCAGCCATATTGGCCGAGGTATTTGATAAAATCGGACTGATTGAGGCCCATAGCAGCGCCCTGAGAGGGAAAGAGCCGTGAGAAGTACAGGCCCAACTGTCCCAGGTTGGTGATGCCGAAGATGAGCCAGGTCAGGGGAATGGCCAGTAGCATATAGAGATGACCTAAAATGGGCAGGCAGTCAAAGAGCTTTTTGAGTCCTGCCTTTTCCAAAACCAACAGCACAAAGAGAGCCAGGCCCCAGAGGATAAAGTTGAAGCTGGCGCCGTGCCAGATGCCCGTAGCCAGCCAAACCACGAGGAGATTTCGCACGGTTTTTGCCGCGCCGCAGCGGCTGCCGCCCAAGGGGATATATAAGTAATCACGAAACCACCGGCTCAGACTCATGTGCCACTGTCGCCAAAAATCGGTCATGGAGTGGGCGGTGTAGGGATAGCAGAAGTTACGCGGCAGTTCCAGCCCCAGCATATACCCCAGTCCCACGGCCATGCGGGAGTAGCCATAGAAGTCGAGATACAGCTGCAAGCTGTAAGCAATGAGAGCCATCCAGGCGAGGGGAGTGGAGATGCTCTCATAGCCGATGGCGGCCACATCCTGCCAGAGCTTACCGACGCGGTCGGCCAGGAGCAGCTTCAAACTCAAACCGATGGCAAACTCCCGCAGGCCGCGATCGATGCTGCTGAGCTTAGGGGCGGGGCAGCACAGCTGGGGCGCCGTCTCGCGGTAGCTGAGGATAGGGCCGGAGGCTACGTGGGGAAACAGGAAGAAATAGCATCCGGCGCGGATGGGGGATCGTTCCGGCGGCGTAGTGTTCCAGCCGACATCCAGTAGGTACGCGCAGCCCTGGAAGGTGAGGAAGCT
>CALXCW010000054.1 GCA_944386905.1 uncultured Oscillospiraceae bacterium | reverse complement strand
CCAGGGGCTTGCCCGCTGCGTCGAGAACGTACCATTTTCTCTGGACGGTCTCCTTCTTGGCCATAGTAGTGGACATATTGTTTTCCTCCAGTGAAAGCTCTGCTTTCTATATGATAAAAAATTTTGACAAATGTGGGGCGCACCGCTACAATATTCTTGTTTCAGCACGCTTTCCTGTTATATCACAGGGAAAACCTTCTGTCAACCGCTATTTTTCATATTTTTATTTTGCGTCGAACAAACTCTCGTTTTCTCGCTCTAGCTCTCTCTAGCTCGCTCTAGCTCGCGAGGCAATTTTCCCTTTGGAGGTCAGTATGCAGCATCTTTGTGGACTTTTACGCCGGTGCATCGACGACTATCATATGATCGAGCCCGGCGACAAAATTGCCGTGGGCATTTCCGGCGGCAAGGACTCCCTGGCCCTTCTGGTGCTCCTGCGGGAGCTTCAGAAGTATTACCCCAAGCCCTTCACCCTGGAGGCCATGACCGTGGACATGGGCCTGGGCATGGACTTCTCCGCCATCGCCGAACTCTGCCGCCGTCTGGACGTTGCCTATACCATCCTCAAAACCGACATCGGCCCGCTGATCTTCGACGTGCGCAAAGAGAAAAATCCCTGCTCCATGTGCGCCAAGATGCGCCGCGGCGCCCTCCACGGCGCCATGGCCGAGAAGGGCATCACCAAAATCGCCCTGGGCCACCACTACGACGACGCCGTGGAGACGTTTTTGCTCTCCTTATTCTATGAAGGGCGCATCTCCTGCTTTCAGCCGGTGACCTACCTGAGCCGCACCGGCGTGACACAGATCCGCCCCATGCTCTATGTGGGTGAAAAGGCCGTGGCGGGCTTTTCCCAGCGCTACCGGCTGCCGGTGGTGGAGAACCGCTGCCCCGCCGACAAGTCCACCAAGCGCCAGGAGGTCAAGGAGCTGCTGGCCCAGCTCCAGCGCGCCTACCCCGACCTCAAGACCAAGGTCTTTGGGGCCATGCAGCGCCTGCCCCTGCCGGAGTGGGCTCCCGCCCATCCGCCCCGGGGCCGCAACAGCGCCATCCGCGGCGATGCTACAGACGCGCCCTGACCTCCGCCAGGCTCAGCCCCTTCTCCCGGGCCAGCGCCGCCAGATCTTCATACTCCCACTTCTCCCGGGTGACGCCAAAGCCCCGGGAGATTTTTTTGCGCACCGGCCCCAGGGCCGTCTCCACCGTCTCCACCGTCCGCTCCAGGGTGTAGCGCGTGAGCGCCGCCTCCCGCACCCCCAGGGTGGTGGTGTGGCGAAAGAGGGCCTCGGTGACCGCGGCGCGGCGCTCCTCGCGGCACAGCGCCCGCAGCAGCGTCCCCGGCCGGGACTTCTTCATCCCCAAGGGCTGGGTGGACACGTCCAACGCGCCGGCCTCGAAGATCCGTTCGCAGGCAAAGGCCACGGCCTCGGCGGTCATGTCGTCCACGTCGCACTGCAGCTCATAAATCGTCTCTCCCGCCTCGCCCCGGCTGCCCCAGCAGGCCCGCAGGACGTTGGGCCGGGGGAACTCCTTGTGGCCCACGCCCACGCCCGTCTGCCGGAGGGTCATGGGCGGCAGGGGGCCGAAGGACGTGGCAAACTCCATCACAAGGGCCGCACCGGTTGGGGTACACAGCTCGCCGGGGAAATCCGAACCATAGATCGGCGCGCCGGTGAGCAGGTTCGCCGTGGCCGGCGCCGGAACGGGCAGCACGCCGTGGGCGCAGCGCACCGTCCCCGCGCCCACGCAGATGGGCGAGACCACCACCGCATCGGGCCGGAGGGCGTCCATCAACAGGCACACCGCCGCCACGTCGGCCAGGGCGTCCAGATCTCCCACCTCGTGGAAGTGGATCTCCTCGACGCTGCAGCCGTGGGCCTCGCTCTCGGCCCTTGCGATCCGGCCGTAGACCCGCTCCACCCGCCGGCGCACCGAGGCCGGAAGGGGCAGCGCCTCGATCTTCTCGGTCAGAGAGCGGGGGGTGGCGTGGTGGTGATGGTGGTGGTGCTCTTCCTCCTCGCCGTGGCCGTGCACCGTCACGTCCACCTGGGTGCCGGAGATGCCGCCCCGCGCCGCCCGCCGGGCCTCCACCTGCACCCCCGGCAGGCCCAGACCGTTGAGCTTCTCCAGAATCTCCTCCGGATGGGGGACAAGCTCCAGAAGCGCCGCCGTGAGCATGTCACCGGCGGCGCCCATGGAGCAGTCGAGATATAGAATATTCATTGCGCCTTCCTCCTTGCGTCCATGTGGTTGATCATGCTGGCCAGGTAGCCCGCGCCGAAGCCGTTGTCGATGTTCACCACGCTCACGCCGCTGGCGCAGCTGTTGAGCATGGACAGCAGAGCCGCCAGGCCGCCGAAGGCCGCGCCGTAGCCCACGCTGGTGGGGACGGCGATGACCGGGCAGTCGGCCAGACCGCCGATGACGCTGGCCAGAGCCCCCTCCATGCCCGCGATGGCAATGATCACGCTGGCATCCAAAATCTCGTCGAGATGGCGCAGGGTACGGTGGATCCCCGCTACGCCCACGTCATACAGCCGGGTGACCTCGTTGCCAAAGACCCGGGCCGTCCAGTAGGCCTCCTCGGCCACGGGGATGTCGCTGGTACCGCCGGTGGCCACCACAATCTGTCCCAGGCCTGTGGGTACGGGGAGCTCGCCCACAGTGGCCACCCGCGCCTCCTCGTGGTAGGTGAGGGCATGGTGTTGGGAGAGGGCCTGGGCAGCCTCGGCCCCCAGGCGGGTGATGAGCACCGGCCCCTGGCCGTTTTCGGCCATGGCGTCCAGGATGCCCTCCATCTGCGCCACGGTCTTACCCGCGCCGTAGATCACCTCCGCCGCCCCCTGGCGCACCCGCCGGTGGAGATCCACCTTGGCATAGCCCAAATCTGCAAAGGGCGCAGCCTTGAGGACGTGAAGGGCCTCGTCTACCTCCACGCTGCCGTCCCGGACGGCCTCCAAAAGCCGCTTGACATCGCTGTTCATCCTCGCACCTCCAGATCCACCGTCACCGGGGAGAAATCTGCCTTGAGCCCGGCCAATATGGCCGCGCGGGCCTCGATGAGCCGCGGGAAATCCGCCTCGCGTATCTCCAGCCGCGCCGCGCCGCCGCGGCAGCGCAGGCGAAAGTCGGAAAAGCCCAGGGAGAACAAAAGCCCTTCCCCCCGCTCCACGGCCCGCAGCGTCGCCGCCGTGAGCGGTTCTCCCGTGGCCACACGGGTGGCCAGGCAGGCGTAGGCGGGCTTATCCGCCACGGCCAGGCCCGCCGCCCGGGCGCCGCGGCGCACGTCGGCCTTGGTGAGGCCGCACAGCCGCAGGGGTGAGAGCACCCCCGCCTCCTGCAAGGCCGCCATGCCGGGGCGGTCACCGGCATCGTCGGAGGCGTTGGTGCCATCGAGCACCAGGGAAAATCCGTCCCGCCTTGCAGCCTCCAAAATCGCCCCAAAGAGCCGCCGCTTGCAGAAATAGCACCGCTTCGGCCCCCCCGCCGCCACGGCCGCGTCGGCCAGAATGTCCACCGGCACCACCGTCAGCGGCACCGCCAGCTTCTTGCACAGGGCCAATGCGTCGAGAAGCTCAAACCTGGGCTGGAAGGCCGACTGGACAAAGTAAGCTCTGACCCGGCACCCGGCGGCCCTGGCCTCCGCCAGCAGGTAGGCCGAATCCACGCCCCCCGAAAGGGCCACCGCCGCCCGGGGGTGGCCGGCAAAGAATTCCGCGAGGGTCATCCTTCGTCCAGGGTGATCGACCAGGTGATCTCGTGCCGGGCGCCGGGCTCCAGGGACAGCGTGCCGGGCTTTTCGGCGAGCTCCTCCACCATGTCCTGCCGGGCGGGCGGAGCCATCCAGGGCTCCAGGCAGACGAAGGGCGCCCGGGTCTTGGGGGTGTGCCACAGTCCCAGGTAGGGCAGCTGCTCGTGGCGGAGGGTGACGCTCCGGCTGCCCTTGGGGCTGAAGAGGGTCACGGCGCCGCCGGTATTGCGCAGCACCAGGGCATCGTGGTCAAAGAGGCCGTGCCGCAGCCGCAGAAGGCCGTCGGTGAGGGCAAGGGGCGCCTCCTCGCCGCTCATAAAGCACTCGTCGGAGAGCAGAAGCTGCACCGGCTGACCGGCGGCGAAGCGCACATAGTAGTCGCAGAAGTCCAGCCCCTCCTCCAGCGGCATCTGGAAGCCGGGGTGGCCGCCGTAGTAAAACCACAGCCGCTTTTCATCCAGGTTTTCCACCTGGAAGCGGACGGTCAGGGTGGCGCCCGCCAGGGCATAGGTCAGCGCCACACGCCACTTCCGGGGATACTGTTCGAGGGTATTTTCGTCGTAGCACTGGGCGAGGGTGATGTGGTCGCGGCCCTCCTCCAACAGCTCCATCTCCCGACGGCGGAAGAAGCCGTGGCCGTTCATGCGGCACGTCTCGCCGTCCATGGTGCATCTCCCGTCGGTGAGGCGGCCCACGATGGGAAACAGCTGCGGCGCCTGGCCGCTCCAGAAGGCCGGGTCTCCCTGCCAGAGATACTCCGCCCCGCCCTTGATGAGGTGGGTCAGGCCGCCGCCCAGGCTGCTGACGGCTACGGTGAGAACGTCGTTGGAAATGCGGTACTCCATGGAAACTACCTCCTAATCCATACATCGGCGGGCACAGGCGCCCTCTATTCTCTTTCATGGTACTAGATTTGCCGGAAAAATCAACTGTTATTTTCGCATATTTCCATCTCGGCGGCACAAACTAGGCCAAAAGGGGGATTTGCCTTGGAACAGGGGAACCAACTCACCGCGGCGGCGGTGCGCGCAGCCTTCGCCGGAGCGGCAGACTTCCAGGAGCGGCACATCGCGCCCCAGGGCCGTCGGGGCTTCGTCTTTTTCCTGGACGGCCTCACCGCAGCGGCCTCCATCGCCGATTTTCTCCTCCATCCGGCGGTGCAGGCCCTCCACGGCAGCGCCGCGGACATGGTGGCGCAGTGTCTGGAGGGCGCGGTGTGGGCGGCGGTGGCCCAGCCCGCCGGCGACCTGGCCGCCGCCACGGACTATTTGCTCTCGGGCTTTGCGGTGCTGCTCTTCGAGGGCTGCGGCAGGGCCGTGGCCTTTGAAATGAAGTCCGGCGACAAGCGGGCCGTGGCGCCGCCTTCGGTGGAGCACACGGTCAAGGGGGCCAAGGACGCCTTCACCGAGGTGCTGCGGGTCAATACCACCCTCTTGCGGCGCCATCTGCGCAGCGAAAAATTGCAGCTGCGGGAGGTCATCGTGGGCAAGACCTCCCGCACCCGGGTGAGCGTGGCGTGGCTTCAGGGGGCCGCCGACGAGACCGTGGCCGAGCAGATGCTCCGCCGCCTGGAAACCGTGGAAACCGACAGCTTTATCACCCCGGCGGCGGTGGAGGAGGCGGTGAGCGGCGCAAGATGGAGCGCCTTTCCCCTGCTGCGCTTCACCGAGCGGGCCGATCGCTTCGCCCAGGCCATGGCAGCGGGCAAGGTGGGCCTGCTGGTGGACGGCCTGCCCCTGGGCTACCTGGCCCCGGTGGCCCTGGGGGACTTTCTGGCCTCGCCGGAGGACGAGGGCGTGGACTTTGTCACCGCCTCGTGCATCCGCGTCCTCCGCTATGCCGCCGCCCTTTTGAGTCTCATCCTCCCGGCGCTCTATGCCGCCATGGCCACCTTCCACCAGGAGATGATCCCCACCAAGCTCCTCCACGCCATCATCGAGAGCAAGGCCCAGGTGCCCTTCCCCACGGCGCTGGAGGTGCTGGGACTGCTCATCGCCTTTGAGATCTTGCAGGAGGCCGGGGTGCATCTGCCCCAGTCTCTGGGCCAGGCCGTGAGCATCATCGGCGGGCTGGTGGTGGGCAGCGCCGCCGTGGAGGCCAGGCTCATCTCCCCGGCAGCCCTGATCGTGGTGGCCGTGGCCGGGGTGGCGGGCTATGTGATCCCCGGCCGGGAGCTGGCCAACGCCCTCCGGGTGTGGCGGTTTCTCCTGGCCGGCGCCGCCTGCGCCGCCGGCCTTTTCGGGCTGAGCGTGGCCTTTTTGGCATTGCTCCTGCATCTGGGCGGCCTCAACACCTTCGGCCTGGGGTACCTCCGGCCCTTCGACCGGGGCACCACCGGCGGCTCCATTTTAAGGCGGCGCACCGTCTTGCCGCCCCACACTTCTCAAGGAGGCTCAGCATGAAAAAACGCCTTGCCTTTCTCCCCGCCCTGGCGGCAGCCGCGGCGGCCATCGCCCTTTTGTCCCTGCTCCCCTTTCCCCGCCACGACGTGGCAGACCTCAGGCCCATCGAAACCCTCACCGTCTCCTATGAAAAAGGGCTGGTGCGCCTCTCCGGCAGCGACTGCCTGGGCCTGGGGAACACCGTGGCCGAGGCCCTGGAGGATCTCAAGCGCAGCACCGACGGCCACGTCTTTCTCTCCACCGCCACCCAGGTGATCCTGGTGGGACTGGGGCAGGAGCTCCTTCCCCTGCTGGTGAAGGCCGAGGCGCTGCGCCCCGCCGCCTCCGTGGCGGCCATGGCCCGGGCGCCCAGCGATCCGGCCGCCGCGGGGCGGTATCTCTCCACCCACCGCAGCGGCCTGACCGTGCAGCAGGTGGCCGCCGCCATGGCCCAAGGCACGGCGGTGGCCCTGCCTCTGCTCACCGAGACGGAAGGAGGCTACCGCCTTGCCGGATACGTCCCTGGGTGAAAAGAGCCGCTGGGCCTTCTACTTCGCCGCCGCC
Organism: uncultured Oscillospiraceae bacterium; assembly: GCA_944386905.1. Lineage (GTDB taxonomy): Bacteria > Bacillota > Clostridia > Oscillospirales > Oscillospiraceae > Avoscillospira. The sequence continues at coordinate 3,835 of CALXCW010000054.1, read as the reverse complement.
TCGGCCATCGCCGCGGCGGCGCTGTGCGGCCTGTCGTGGCTGTGGGTGCTGGCGGGGGCGGCGGTGTGCTGCGCCCTGATTGCCGGGGCATCCGCCGCCTTGGGCCCCCAGCCGCCTTCGCTCCCCAAGGCCCTGGGCGGCGCGGGACGGCTCCTGGCACTGCTGGCCCTGGCCTACACCACCCTGGCCCTGGCCTTCTGCGCCAATCTGGCCGGCGCGGCCTTCCCCCGGGTGGGCAATGCCCCGGCGCTGGGATGGACACTGCTGGCCCTGGCCGCCTGGGGCGCGAAAAAAGGCCCCGGCGCCTGTGCGGCTGCCGGAGGCGTGGTGTGTCTTTTGGCGGCGGCCCTCTATGTAGGCCTGCTGCTCCTGGGCCTGGGGGACATCGCCTGGGCCAACCTGCTGCCCCGGCCGGTGGAACCGACGGCGGCAGCCAAGCTGGGACTGCTGCTTCTGCCCGCGGCGGTGGTGTACCTGCCGGGGCGGCGGCAGCGCCGGGGCGGCAGAAAGTGGCTGTGGGCGCTGCCGGTGCTGGCTGCTGCCCTGGCCGCCGTAACCCAGGGTGTCCTCACGCCCACCCTGGCCGCCGCCGCCCCGGTGCCGCTGTACCTCTTCACCCAGTCGGTGCGGCTGGCCGGGGTGGTGGAGCGGCTGGAACCGCTCTTGTCCGTGGCCATGACGATGGGGTGCTTTTGCCTCCTCTCCCTCCTGGCCTGCACGATTCAGGCCCTGGCCGCCCAGCTGGGGGCGGGGCCGTGGGCCGGAACCGCGGGCTGCTTCGTTGCCGCCGCAGCCATGAGCCCCGCCGCCGCCGCGCCGCTCTGGCTCCTGACCGGGGGCGCGCTGATCTTTTACGTGGCCTTACCCCCCTTCGCCGCCCGTCAGGCCCGGCGGCAGGGGCCGCCCCCAGCACCGTGAGCAGGCCTCCGCCGTGCCGTCGCACCCGGCGTACATCGCCACCGGCAGCGCCTGGTGGGGGCACCCCACCGCGCCGCCGGCGCAGCGGCTGTCGCGCAGCTGCGGCAGGGCGTCGCGAAGCGTCAGCCCAGGGGCCAGGTCTTTGCCGCGGCCTCCAGGGCCTGGGTGTGGAGCCGATAGATATGGCTGGAGGAGCAGGACTTGCCGGTGAGGGCCTCCACCGCTGCGGCGGCCTGGGCCATGGAGCCGTCCTGGAGGTAGCGCACCCGGAGCACCACCTGCCACCGCTCGTCCGGCAGCAGACCGATCCAGCGGTCGAACTGCTCCCGGGCGGCTGCCAGGCCCCGCCGCAGCCGCCGCAGCCGTTCCCGCTCCTCGGCCAGGGCCTCCCAAGTCTCGGCGGCGCCATGGATGTCCCTTTCGCCCCGGGTCGTCGGCTGATAGCCGCGGGTGGTGCGGCAGCTCTTGTGCTGGAGATAGCGCACCTTGCTCTCCTGCCGCCGCAGCCTGCGCCGGGCGGCCACCAGCCGCTGGAGCAGCGCCTGGATGCGCTGCGCTTCCTGGATCATTCTCCATCCCTCCCTGTTTCCGCCTGGACAAAGGTCTGCCAGGCCGCCGTATCGGGCCGGTCAAATTCGACCCGATGGCGCTGCTTGAGCTGGCGCAGCCGCCGGCGGCTGATGCCCAGCATCCGCCCCACGGCCTCATCGCTGGCGCCTCGCAGCTGGAGGCGCCGCAGGTAGTCCCGCTGCAAATCCGGCGGCATGGCCTCAAACTGGGCCATGGTCATGGGCCGCCCCAGGCGGTAGACCTGCAGGGGGCCGTTGCGCCGGGCCAGCTGGGCCGGATTGAGGCGGTCGCTGGGCAGCGCTACGCCCCGACGCATGCCCACCCGCCGGAAGGCGCTCCGGCTGACGATCTTTTTTTGCAGGCAATCAAATTCAAATTCAGTCATAACCCAACCCCTTTGCAAGATACCCGCGTTCCTTGTCAGTTCGAACATATGTTCGTATATTTAGTATACCGCACCCGGGATTCTCCGTCAATGCCGAAAATTTCCATGTCCCATGCAGCGGACAGAGACGGCCCTGCGGCGCGGGGCTAAAAGTCGTATACTTCGGCAAAAAGCTGTCCATACTTCCATGGAATCCCACGCTGCCGCCCGGATGCGGGGATTTTTAAGAAAAAACAAAAAAACTATTGTCAGAACGTGACAAAAGAGATATAATGGGTTAGTTGCGATAAAAAATAGCTGTTTTGTCGAATTTTATGCCAAATGTACGGGAATGAGGATGTGCTGTTAATGGCAAACTCGAAAAATACCACGCATGCCGATGATATCAAGGCGCCGGTGGCGGCGCTGATCGCCAAGGCCAGAAAAGAGGGAGCGATCCAGGCCTCGGAGCTCAACGCGGAGCTGGAGAAGCTGGATCTGTCGGTGGAGCGGATCGAACAGATCTACGACACCTTCGAGGCCATGGGCATTCAGATCCTGGGTGCCGAGCTGGATCTCGACCTGGAGGCCGGACTGGACGCCGACCTGGATCTGGACACCGACGACGACGGCGAGCCATTGGTGGATCCGGTGGAGTTGGCCGCCGAGTACAACCTGGACGACCCGGTGCGCATGTATCTCAAAGAGATCGGCCAGGTGAAGCTCCTCAGCGCCGAGGAGGAGATCGAACTGGCCCGGCGTGTCTCCGAGGGGGACAAGGCCGCCAAGGACAAGCTCACCGAGGCCAACCTGCGCCTGGTGGTGTCCATTGCCAAGAAGTACTCCGGCCGGGGGCTTCACATTCTGGATCTCATCCAGGAGGGCAACACGGGACTCATCCGCGCCGTGGACAAGTTTGACTATACCAAGGGGAACAAGTTCTCTACATATGCCACCTGGTGGATCCGCCAGGCCATCACCCGGGCCATTGCCGACCAGGCCCGCACCATCCGGGTGCCGGTGCATATGGTAGAGGTTATCAACAAGGCCACCCGCTGCAACCGCAAGCTGGTGCAGGAGCTGGGCCGGGAGCCCACCCTGGAGGAGATCGCCGCGGAGCTGAAGCTCCCCATCGAGAAGATCATCGAGGCCAACCGCACCGCCGCGGACACCCTGTCCCTGGACACGCCGGTGGGCGACGAAGAGGACACCACCATCGGCTCCTTCGTCGAGGACGACAACACCCTCGGCCCGGCCGACGCCACCTCCAACACCCTTCTGGCCGAGGCCCTCAGCGAGATTCTCGGCACCCTCACCGAGCGCGAGGCGGACGTGCTGCGCATGCGCTTCGGCATGTACGACGGCCGCACCCACACCCTGGAGGAAGTGGGCCAGATCTTCGGCGTGACCCGCGAGCGGATCCGGCAGATCGAGAACAAGGCCATCCGCAAGCTGCGCCACCCCTCCCGCGCCAAGAAGATCAAGGATTTTTACTGCTGATAGCAAGCGCCCCCGGGCGGCATTCGCCGCCCGGGGGCGCTTGTTGCGTCGGAGGCCTCTTCCACGGGCAACCATACAGGCCCCCCTACACCCGCCCGAAGGCCTCTCCCATGGAACGGGAGCCTTTGGAAGTCTCGCTTCCCTTTATTTCCCGTTGGTGGAGCGGAGGGTGACGTCGTGGTAGCCGCCCTCGACGATGCTGGTGGCCGAAACCAGGGTGATCTTCGCCTCCCGCTGCAAATCGGGGATGGTGGTCACGCCGCAGTTGCACATGGTGCTCTTGACCTTATACAGGCTCTTTTCCACATTGTCGCGGAGGGGGCCGGCATAGGTGACGTAGCTGTCCACGCCCTCTTCAAAGCTCAGGCCCGTCTTGCCGCCCAGGTCATAGCGCTGCCAGTTTCTCGCGCGGTTGGAGCCCTCGCCCCAGTATTCCTTCACGTAGCTGCCGTTGACCATGAGCTTCTGGGTGGGGCTCTCGTC
>CALXCW010000053.1 GCA_944386905.1 uncultured Oscillospiraceae bacterium | reverse complement strand
GCTCCCACAGACACGGAGCTCCAGTCTCTGGAGGACGAGCCCCTGGCTGATGCAGCTGAACCCCTGGACGAAGCACTGCCTGCCGACGGCACCAAGCTGGACGATCCCGTGCGCATGTACCTCAAGGAGATCGGCAAGATCCCCCTGCTCACGCCGGAGCAGGAGCTGGACATCGCCAAGCGGATGGCCGAGGGCGATGAGAGCGCCCGCCAGGTGATGACCGAGGCCAATCTGCGGCTGGTGGTGTCCATCGCCAAGCGGTATGTGGGCCGCGGCATGCAGCTTCTCGATCTCATCCAGGAGGGCAACCTGGGCCTTTTGAAAGCCGTGGAAAAGTTTGACTACACCAAGGGTTACAAATTCTCCACCTATGCCACCTGGTGGATCCGCCAGTCCATCACGCGGGCCATCGCCGACCAGGCTCGCACCATTCGCATTCCGGTGCATATGGTCGAGACCATCAACCGCGTCATTCGCACGGCGCATTCCATGGTGCAGTCCCTGGGTCGGGAGCCCACCGCCGAGGAAATCGCAGCAGAAATGCACATGGAGCTTCCCAAAGTAGAGGAAATCCTCAAGATCGCCCAGGAGCCCGTCTCATTGGAGACGCCCATTGGCGAGGAAGAGGACAGCCATCTGGGCGACTTTATTCAGGATGAGGAGGCCTCTCAGCCTGCTGAGGCGGCCAGCTACACGCTCCTGCGCGAACAGCTGGAAGAAGTGCTCACCACCCTCACTCCCCGGGAGGAGCAGGTCTTGCGCATGCGCTTTGGCCTCACCGACGGCAAAGCGCACACCCTGGAGGAAGTGGGCAAGGAATTTGACGTCACCCGTGAGCGGATTCGGCAGATCGAATCCAAGGCGCTCCGGAAACTCCGCCATCCCTCCCGCAGCAAAAAACTCCGGGATTTCCTCAGCTGATGGGGGCGAATTGAAAAAAGCTCTTGACAATATGAAAAAATTCCGTATCATATCTACGTACCCCTTACGCCGTTGTCGGCGATCCGCGTGAAATACGCTCCGGTACACGGAGACATAAACGGAGGAATGTGTCATGTTTGAGAGAATTGCAAAGTATTTGGCCGATCAGCTGGACATTGCCGTGGAGGACATCAAGCCCGAGACCACCTTTGAAAGCCTGGGCATCGATTCTCTGGACACCGTCGAAATGGTGATGGATCTGGAGGAAGAGCTGGGCGTCGAGCTGGAGCTGGAAGAGAAGGTCACCACCGTCGGCGAATTGGTAGAATTCGTGGAGAGCAAGGTGGAGTAATCCACCGCACAAAAAATCAAATATGTGCTTTGTCCAGGCCCGGCCTGTGACAAGGCTGCACTAGTCGGGGAGATAGCGGTGCCTTGTAACCTGCAATCCGCTACAGCAGGGATGAATTCCCGACGGAGGGTGTGTATTGTGCCGTCTGACCCTGGTAAGCGGTGTTGAGGATTCGGTCTTGCGCAACGCGGCCCCGTGAACCATGTCAGGCGGGGAACCGAGCAGCATTAAGCGGATCGTCGTGTGTGCCGCAAGGGCGCCGTTTCTGAGCTGGCTGCCAGGGTAACGGGTGTAATACACATTCGATGGAGGGTGTGCAGTCTTGTCATAGGCCGGGCTTATGGGTAAACCCGCGGCCTGCAACCGCGATCATGCCTGTACGGGCGGCCATTGGGGCCGCCGCCAGTCGAAATGCGAAAAACCGGCGCTGCCTCTGATCGAGGAAGCGCCGGTCTTTTCTTGGCTTTGCTTATTTCTTGGCCGCACGCGGCAGGGTAATCCCGCTGATGCTCACATTGACGCTCTTCACCGTGCGGCCCGTGGTAGACTCAATGGCCGCCGTAACGGTGTCCTGTACCGCCTTGGCCACGTCAACCACCGAATGGCCGTAGAGCACCACGATATAGCAGTCCACAGAAATCTCATCGTTCTCATTGATGACCAGGCGGATACCCTTCCCCTGGCCTCTTTTGGTCAGCTTGGAGATCTCCTGGCCAAGGTTCGACTGAACCATGCTGGTGTTGAGGCCATAGACGCCCTCGACATCCTGCACTGCCAGCGCCGCAATGGTGGCGATGACTTCCTCGGAAATATGAATGGCGCCGTTGTCCAGCGTCTGGGAGACATATTCTTTGCTTTCACTCATAGGGGGGAACCTCCGTATCCTTTGATTCGTTTCCTGAACTCATTGTACCACAAACCTGGAAAAACACAACCTCTTTTCTCCCCCGGCGCCGAAAATCTTCGAAACTATTTCACCTCGATGATATGGATCTGGTCATAGGTATAATCCGACTGAGCCGTAACAATGTCGGCAATCAGCGCCACATCGGCCTCGGCCAAGCCCTCCGCCGGCGCCGATACCGCCACATCGATGGTATCGTCTCCCATATAGGCCACACAGTCGGCATAGCCCTTGGCAATAATCAAGCTCTCGATCTGGGATTCTGCCAGGGCGTCACTCACGATGTCGTCCAGGCTCAGCGCTGCAGCCGAGGCCGTCTCGCTGCCGTCCTCATAGACAATGGTCTCTTGGAGCGTCGCAACGGCGCTGTCACGGCTCTCCTGGCGGCTCAGACGGATCTTGGCAAAGCTCTCCGCCGCGCTGCTTCCCTCTTCGGCCGACACCGACTGGGCCTCGGAGGTATCAGAAAGCGTGAGGGTGGCGTCGTTGAGCACCTGCTCTTCGTTAAGCGTCTCAGTGAAGTCCACGGCCTCAATCTGATTGGCGTTCCAGTTGAGATACACCCCCGCGCAGATCAAGACGAGAATGGTGGCTGCAATGGCGTTGCGTTTCCAAGTTTTCATGGTGGTTCCTCCTAGCGTTTCATTTTTATCACGGTGATCTTCTCGCTGCTCAGCCCTGTCAGGCTGCAAACCGCCTGGGTGATATCCAGGCGTACCGCGGCGCTGTCCGCGCCCTGGCAAAGCACCACAGCGCCCTGGTAGACGGGGTAGGTGGTCTTTCGTGTCAGCGGCCCTTCGCCGCCCGCGCCGTCGGAGACGAGCACCGTCTGCTCCTGGCGCTCCTGGCCGTCTGTCGTCGTGGCAGTCTCCACATCGGTCTGATATGTGTATTCCATGCCCTCTTTAAACGTAAGAAGCACCTCCACCTCCCCGGCGCCGTCCAGCTGCTCCAGCAGCGCGGCCAGGCGCTCTTCCAGCACCGCGGTCTCCTGGTGCTCCGGCTCCGCCGCAGTGGCCTGCTGCGCCGTTGAAGCCGCCGTCTGCCGGGGCAGAAGCAGCAGCCCCGCTCCCAACAGCAGCACCAACAGCGGATACTTGTACGTCTGTAGCTTTTTGGCCTTGGCACGGAGCCAGGCCATCCTCTCTTCCCTGTTCACATTGCTCTCCACTCCTGCTGTGCACCCGGGATCCCCAGGTTTTCTTCGATCCACTGGCTCAGTGCCGCCTGCTGTGCCGCCGTCACGGCGCCCCGGAGCGTCACCGCCGTGGGGTATGGATAGTTTACGCCTGCTTCCACGGTCACCTCCACCTCAAGCTCCAGCCCCATCTCTTGGGCTTTGTCCCATATATATGTCTCGCAGTCCTCTTTTATGATGGCCGCGAGGAGCTCGCGGTTGTCGGTCTGTACACCGGTGATGGCCTCCTTCGTCTCCACCCGAATGCGCGCCAGGGCACGGCTCAGATCGGCGAGCTCTACCTGGGCCACCGGCGCAAGCACCGCCAGCACCAGAATGAGCCCTCCCACAAACTGCCCCGTCCGCCGCAAGGGGCCCGCAGGCAGCAAGGAGAGCAGCAGGCTCACCAAAATTCCAGCCGCTGCTACAGCCAAAAGATAGTTCCGAATTCCCTCCGTCATGGTTGCACCACCTTGAGAAAGCAGCAGCATGCCAAAAGGCACATCAGTGCCGCGCTGCCGATCATGGCCAGCAAAAAGCCCATGGCGCTGCCAAGGCCTTCGAGCAGCTGCCCCTGGCCGCCGCCCAGCACTACAGAGAGAGCAGCAGCCAGTTTAAAGGCCAGATACGTAATTCCAATGCGCAGAAAGGGCACCACGAAAGCTCCCACCACCGCCAGCATGCCGAAAGTGCCGATGGTGCTCTTCAAAAGGCCTGCACTGGAGAGCACCGTTTCCGCCGCGTCGGAGATGATTCCGCCCACCACCGGGATCATCCCCGAAAGGGTGAACCTGGCAGCCTTGAGGGTGGCTGCGTCAGCACTGCCGGAGAGGATCCCCGTCAGAGCCATAAAGCCGGTGTAGAGATACATCACCGCTTTGAGACCGCCGCGCACCACCCACTCCAAAAACTGCCGCATGCCCTTGAGCCTGTCCTGCTCCAAAGCGCTGTCCACCATGGCCAGGGCAAGAATACCGTAGACCAGGGGCAGAAACAGCGCCTGGGACAGGCGAATCAGCACATTGGAAAAGATGGCCGTGACGCTGTAAAGTCCTCCCGCGCTGACACTGCCCCCAGCAGCCGCCGTGGCCGCCGCCATCACCGGCATGAGAAGGCTGGAAAAGCTGGAAATCTCATCAAGGGTCTCCCGGGCCAAGCCCATCAGGGCGCTGAACTCCGATGCACAGCAGGCTGTGATTGCCAGCGCGCCCGCCAGCGCTGTGGCCTGGGTAACCCGTCCGTCGGCGAAGGAGTGCACCATCTGGCACAGCACCACCACCAGCAGCACCGTAAGCATCAGCTGCCCGGCCTTTTTCCAAATAGGGCCGCTCTCCCGGAGCGCACCTTCTAAGATCTCCCCAACTGCCTGGGAAAAGTCCGTTTCCTCGGTGGGTGAGACATCCTCCAGATACGCCTGGGCTCCCTCCGGCACAGCACGCTCCAGCTCGTCCAGGCCAAACATGTCCGCCTGTGTCTTGGCAGCATCCACCGCCGACACCGGCGCCGCCAGCAGCGCCAGGGTCAGGAAAATCCAAAGTAATCTTCTCACTCTATCCCCCCAGCAGGTCTTGCAGCAGATCCAAGACCGACGACACCAGCGGTAGAGACGCATAGACCGCCAGGAGCGACCCCGCCAGCTCCACCGCCTTTTCCAATCCCCTCGCGCCGGCATCGGCACACACCCCGGCGGCAATCTGGGCGATGAGGCCGATGGCTGCAGTCTTAAAGAGCGGTGCCGTCACCGCCGAGGCAAGACCCGCCAATTCCTGCAAGCGCGCGGCCACATTCAATACCGGCGCAAGCATCTCTGCCGCCAACACCACCACCACAACACAGGCCGCCAGGGTCAGCAGCATGGCTGCCGTACCCTCCCGCTCCCGGAGCATTACCCCCAGGAGCGCCGCCACCACCGCGATGGCGGCCACCTTCACCATCAGCTCCATCAGAAGTGGAAGAGCTCTTCCACCAGTTGGAAAAGCTCTGCAATTCGCTGCACCACGATCATCAGCACCACCACCAACGCCGCCAAGGTGGTCATGGTGGCCTGCTCCTCCCGACCAGAGCGCACCAAAACCTGGTTTAAAATGGAGACGATGATTCCCACTGCCGCGATTTTGAAAATCAGATCAATTTCCATGGCCCGCACCTACATCAGTAAAATCGCCAGAGCCAGTCCAGCGCAGATTCCCAAAGTCTGATACGTCTTACTTCTCGTGCTGCGCTCCCGCTCCACTCGGGAGAGCTCCTCGCTCAGCCGCATACTGGCCAGATCAATTCCCTGAAGCTGGCTCTCCAGGTCGTACTTTCCCAGCCGTGCTGCCAGCTCCAACAGGGTCTGAGTCGCCGGGTCACCCTCTGGAAGTTCCGGCGTCTGCGTCAGTCCCTTCTTGATGGCCACCAGGGGCGATGCCCAGCGGTTTCGATCCATCTCCCGGGCCGCCACGGAAAAGAGCGTCTCCAGCGGCCCATCGGCCGCCACCGCCATCAGCGCGAAGGCCTGGGGCAAGGGCGTGGCGCACATGCCGATCTCCTGCTTCAGGAGTGTCAGCGCCGCCAGAAGCTGCCTGAGGAGCTTACAGCGCTTCCCCAGTCCCCGGGCGATGCGAAAGCCCACAGAACTTGCCGAAAGTATGATCAACACAACGCCTGCCATTCTCATTTGCTTCCTCCCGGCCACCGGCCATTTTGCGTATCGGTTGGTAGTTGCAGTGCTTTTAACGTATAGGACTTGTCCGGCCTGAGGACGGCCGCCTGGTCGAACACGCCCAGCGCCGTCAGCTGCCGGTAGAGGGGCCGCCGCTGCAGATCCTCCAGCCCGTCGGCATGGGCCGTGGCCAGGAGCTTGACGCCGCAGTAGGCTGCCTGCTCCAGCGCTCTGAGATCTGCCGGCGCAGTGATCTCGTCCAACGCAATCCAATCGGGGGACATGGTGCGCAGGAGCATCATCACCGCCTCGGCCTTGGGGACGTTCAGCAATACGTCGGTGCGCTGCCCCACGTCCAGGCCCATCTGCGCCGAGACCTCCCCCCGCTCGTCCGCCAAGCCCACCCACTGACCGCCGTTCGAAATTAGGCGCACACAGTCTCGCAGCAGCGTGGTCTTTCCCGCTCCCGGCGGGCCCAGAAGCAGCGTCGACACCTTGAGCGACTCCACCAGCGTCCCCGCGCACCCCGGGATCGCCCGGGCAATGCGAAGGTTGAGCGATGTAGGACTGCGCAGCGCGGTGACCTGTCCGGCCTGTACAACACCGAAGCCGCACACGCCCAGGCGGTGGCCGCCCTCCAGTGTCACATAGCCCTGGCACAGCGTCTCTTGGTAGGCATAGCTGGAAAAGCGGCAGGCCCGCTGCAGGATTTCTTCCAGCTGGCCCTGGGTGAGGGGCGGCAACAGCGCCGCCTCGCCGCCCGGAAGGCGCACGGTCACCGGCCGTCCTTCCAGCAGGCGAAGCTCCTGGGGTCGGCGCGGCCACAGCTCTCGCAGCCGTGGCTCATAGCAAGGCGGCAGCAGCGCCGCAATGACATGGAAATCGTTCATCCTCTCACTTCCCATACAGCTTATTCCCGGCCTGTGGGGGTTATGCTGGAAGAAAGTGTGAATTTCTGCGAGAATTTACTTGCATTGTCGGGGAGAAACCCGTATCATAGGAGTATCAAACGCCCGCCTTGCGGGCAAAGCGAGGAAAGCATTATGCCCGACAAATTGCTCTACACGCAAAACCGTGAGCTCAGCTGGCTTCGGTTTAACGACCGCGTCCTGGAAGAGGCCATGGACGCCACCGTCCCCCTCCTGGAACGGCTGAAATTCGTGGCCATCTTTACCAGCAACCTCGATGAATTCTTTATGATCCGCGTGGGCAGTCTCTATGACCTGTCCCTGCTCAACCCAGACCACGTGGACAACAAATCCGGCATGACCCCGCAGGAACAGCTCCACGCCATCTACCGCGCCGTGCGGCCCCTCTACGCCAAGCGGGAGCAGTGCTTCTTCGATATCGCCTCTCAGTTGAAAGTCCACGGCATCCACTACCTCCGGTTTAAAGACCTCCAGCCAGAGGAAGTAAAGTTTGTCAAGCAGTATTTCAAGCAGTCCATCGCCCCCATTCTCTCCCCCCAGATCATCGACGCCCACCACCCCTTCCCCCACCTGCAAAACAAAGTCTCCCACGTGGTGGCGCGGCTCAAATACAAGGGCAATGAGACCTTCGGCTGTGTCCCGATCCCGACTGCTCTGCCCAGCGTCATCTATCTCCCCGGCAATTCCATCCGCTTCCTTACGGTGACTGAAATCGTCCAGGAGTATCTCGAGCATCTCTTCCCCGGCTACAACTGTGTGGAGCGGGTGCGGCTGTGCCTGACGCGCAACGGAGACATCACCCCAGACGAGGAAGGCGACGTCTATGACGGGGACTTCCGCGAAAAGATGCAGAAGGTCTTGGGCAAGCGCCGCCGCCTGGCTTCGGTGCGGCTGGAGCTGGGCAACGTCATCTCCCCGGAGCTGGAAGCCTATCTCTGCTCCAAAATCTCCCTGGAGCACCATCAAATCTATATCACCAAGGCGCCCTTCAGCCTGAGCTTTGCCTATGAGCTCTCCGGCAAGCTCTCCGAGGCGCGCCGGAGCATTCTCTCCTATCCCGCCTTCACGCCCCAGATCCCCGGCTATCTCCCTGCCCAAGAGAAGATGCTGCGGCTGGTGCAGCGGGACGATGTGCTGCTCTCTTATCCCTATGAGAGCATGAACCCCTTCTTGCAGCTTATCCGTGAGGCCGCCAACGATCCGTCTGTGGTGTCCATCAAAATCACCATCTATCGTCTGGCCAGCAAGGCCAAACTGGTGGACTACCTCTGTGCCGCCGCCGAGAACGGCAAAGATGTCACTGTCCTCATCGAGCTGCGGGCGCGATTTGACGAGCAGAACAATATCGACTGGTCGGAAAAGCTGGAAGAGGCCGGCTGCACCATTATCTACGGCTTCGAAGGCTACAAAGTACACTCCAAGATCTGCCTCATCACCCGGCGGGAGCACGGCGCCATCCGCTACATCACCCAGATCGGCACGGGCAACTACAACGAAAAGACTGCTGCCATGTACACCGATCTCTCCCTGATCACCGCCGACCAGTCCATCGGCATGGACGCCAATGAGTTCTTTAAAAATATGATGATCGGCAATCTGCAAGGCCAATATGACCACCTCCTGGTGGCGCCGGTAGGCCTCAAGAGCACCCTGCTCAAGCTCATGGACGAGGAGATCGCCAAGGGCGAACAGGGCCGGATGATTTTCAAGCTCAACTCGGTCACCGACCTCGACCTCATGGCAAAACTTCGCGACGCCTCCAACGCCGGTGTGAAGATCACCATGATCGTCCGGGGAATCTGCTGCATCCTCCCGGGCCTGCCCGGTGAGACGGAAAACCTCCACATCCGCAGCATCGTGGGCCGGTATCTGGAGCACTCCCGAATCTACTGCTTTGGCACCGGGCGGGAGGAAAAAATGTATATTGCCTCGGCAGACTTTATGACCCGCAACACCGAACGCCGGGTTGAGGTGGCCTGCCCGATCTACAATCCCCGAATCAAAGCCAAGATCCACCACATTCTGGAGATGTGCCTCAAGGATAACATCCGTGCGCGGATTCTTCTCCCCGACGGCACTTACTGCCACATCACCGGCGACGGCGAGGCACTGGACTGCCAGCAGCAGCTCATGGCCGACGCTGTGGCTGACAGCGTCCCCCAGGAGGAAAAGCCCACACTGTGGAAGCGGGTAAAAAAGCTCTTTCACAGTTAAATGTCAAAAAGACGAATGATCACAAGATCATTCGTCTTTTTGATGCAGTCTAGGTGCTTTCCATTCATAGCAGCTGCAAGAGAAATTCGCTCAGCAGCACGGCGCCGCAGCACGAGAGCGCCACCGGAAATAGCCCCGCGCCCAGGAAGGCCAGTACCAACCCCACCAGAAGGGCCAGAAGCCCCGAGAGCCAGCTCTGGGTGGCCGAGAGGATGGCAGGGAAAGTCATCACTGCCAGCGTCACATAGGGCACATAGTGTAAAAATGAACGGATCAGGCGGCTTTTGATGGGCTTGCGAATCAGCGTCAGTGGCAGCGCCCGGATCACAAAGGTCACCGACGCCATGGTGAAGATGTAGAGATACGCGTTATGGAGCATTGTCATCCTCCTTTACCGGGAAGAGAATCGCCGCGCCCAGAGAGAGCACTACCGTAAGGAGAATGATCCGAAATCCTGAGGACAGAGCCGAGAATAGGGGTAATGTCTCCACCAGGTAGCTGGCGGCGAAGCTCAATCCCACCAGCCCCATGACCACCGGCTCACGCCGCGCCGCCGGGACAAACACGGCCATAAACATGCCGTACAGCCCCACGCTCAATGCACTCACCAGCGCCAGGGGCAGCGCGTTTCCCAGCACGACCCCCAGAAATGTCCCCAGTGCCCAACCTGGAATGGACGTGGTCATGGCGCCGAAGGTATAGTAAGGGTCAAGCTTCCCCGGTACGGAGATGGACACGCCAAAAATCTCATCCGTGACATCAAAGCCGAGCACCAGCCTCTGCCACAGAGGCGTGTCCGTGGGGAGCTTTTGACTGAGGGCACAGGACATCAGAAGATAGCGGGCATTGGAAACCGCCTCCATCAGCGCCACCTCCAAAAGTCCCGCCCGAGCAGCCAGGAGAGTGAACCCCACATACTGCCCGGCAGATGCGTTGATCAGCAAACTGGTCACCGTGGCCTGGACGGCTGTGAGCCCGGCGTTTCGCGCCGCAATCCCCATGGCCAGCGCCACGGCAAAGTATCCCAGGCCAATGGGAACGCCGTCTTTCAGGCCCCTGCGATACCACTGTCTATGTGTGAGAGGCATGCCTCTCCCTCCTTCTACCCGCCGATGGGATTCACCAGCTGGCCAATTCCCTCGATTTCACAGCGCACCACGTCCCCGGGCTTTAGAAACCGCGGCGGATGAAAGCCCATCCCTACGCCCGCCGGGGTGCCGGTGGCGAGTATCGTGCCGGCTAGCAGTGTGGTGCCCTGGCTAAAGACGGAAAGGGCCTCCGGAATGGTGGTAATCAAATGGGCAGTATTGCTGTTCTGGCGGAGCTCATCATTTACATGACATTTTATCTGTAAACTTACCGGCCAGGGCACCGCATCGGCGGTGACAATACAGGGGCCCATGGGAGTGAACTTGT
>CALXCW010000052.1 GCA_944386905.1 uncultured Oscillospiraceae bacterium | reverse complement strand
TAGCCGTCCTCACGGGGCACGCCGTTGACGCGGCCGCCCAGACCATCCACCACGAAGCGCAGCTGACGGTCGTTCATGTCCACGCAGCGGCGCCAGGTGATCCGGCGGGGGTCGATGTTCAGCTTATTGCCCTGATAGATGTGGTTATCAAGCATGGCAGCCAGCAGGTTGTTGGCAGCGCCGATGGCGTGGAAGTCACCGGTGAAGTGCAGGTTGATGTCCTCCATGGGGACGACCTGGGCGTAGCCGCCACCGGCCGCGCCGCCCTTGACACCGAACACGGGGCCCAGGGAGGGCTCGCGCAGAGCGACCAGGACGTTCTTGCCCAGCTTCTTCATGCCGTCGGCCAGGCCGACCGTGGTGGTAGTCTTGCCCTCACCGGCAGGGGTGGGGTTGATGGCGGTCACCAGGACGAGCTTGCCGTCGGGGCGCTGGACGTCGTTGAGAATGTTGTAGTCCACCTTGGCTTTATACTTGCCGTACTGCTCCAGATACTTGTCGTCCACACCGGCCACTTTGGCGATCTCGGTGATGGGGAGCATGGGGGTTTCCTGTGCGATTTCGATGTCGGATTTGTAGGTTGCCATGTTAATAGTCTCTCCTTGTATTGAATTTGTACCTACCGTTAGAGTGGATCGGCACATACAGGATTTCCGGCTTAGCCGTTAGAGTGGCGTAGACCGGGGCACCTTGTAACCACGGATTGGGTGATTACGTAGTTTTTTATCGATTAAACTTTATCATTTTCTGCCCCATCCGTCAATGGGTTTTTGATAAAAAGTTTTCCATTTTTCCCCGAAAACTTTGTGCGCTGTGACAAGGGACAGACTATAAATAAGTCTTGACAATGGAGATGAGCAGATCGCCTGCTACCACCCGATCCTCAGGGGCAAAACACTGTGCAAAGTTGTCTGAGTAGAGGATTTGGGCGCTGGGGGGGAATTCGTCGTCTCCGGCCCAGAGGAGGAGCTCCATGGTGAAGCCGGGCAGGAGCTCCAGGGCGTATCCTGCGTCACCGTGGGGGAGTTTTTCAGCCCCCAGGGTTTCCATGGCTGCGACAAACTTGGGGATTTTCGTCCCAAAGGTAAAGGCGGCACGGGTGAGGCATCGGCCGGTGAAGGGCTGAATGTAGAGCTCCCCCCAGGGCATCTCCCGGAAGGTTTTGTATGTCCCCTGGGATTTTTCCGCCTTTCCTTCCAGGAGAAAACGGAGCAAAAAGGTCTGAGCCGGGAGATTGTTCAGGGCAAAGGCTCCCGCGTTTGCCTCAATCCGATATTCCGGCCAGAAGATACGGTAGTCGCTGTCTACCAAGTGGAGGGTGAAGGCTGCGCCGTCGAAGGAGACGCCGGTGCGTGCAACGGCTTCGGTGGGGTCGAGGGTGCGAAACCGCTCTACGTAGTGGGAAAAAGGCACCTCTTCCTTGTGATTTTCCAAGATTCTCTTTTCAGCCATGGTCACATCTCCTGGACGCTGTCAGGGAAACGGGAAAGATCGGTGTGGGGCAGGAAGCAGGCTGCCACGAAATTATCCATATACCCCGGATGGGTGGAGAGCTCTACATAGGTCATGTTCCGGGCAAGCTCAGCCACCTTTTTGCAGGCAGGGTCGGAAACGGCCATGGCATAGGCGCCGGCCAGGGAGGAGTTGCCCACATATTCGTACTTCTCCAGCTCCACCGCCGGGAACATGCCGATATAGATGGCGTTTTTCATGTTGATGCCGCTGCCGATGCCGCCGGCGACATAGACGTGCTCCAACACCGAGGCGTCCATATCCATGGACGAGAGCAGCGTGTCGATGGCGGAGTAGATCGCTCCTTTGGCGCGGATAAAGCTTTCGATGTCCACTTCGGTCAGGGAGATCTCCCGACCGGTGGCAGATTCTGACGGTGTAGCCAGGACATAGCGGCCGGTGCCGTGCTGGTCGCGTACCACGCGGCTTCCCTCGCGGACGAAAAGCCCCTTTGCGTTGATGATGCCGCACCGGAAGAGCTCGGCGATCATGTCGATGATACCCGAGCCGCACAGGCCCACAGGCTTTTGCCCTTCCTCACCCACAATGGTGAAAGTGGGCTCCATGGTGGCGCAGTCGATGGTGACGGCCTCAATGGCACCGTCGGTGGCACGCATGCCGCAGCTGATGTCGCCGCCCTCAAAGGCGGGCCCGGCCGAGCAGGCGCAGGTCATCATAAAGTCCTGGTTGCCAAAGACGATTTCACCGTTTGTGCCCAGATCCACGAAGAGACTGAATTCCTCTTTGTTCCACAACAGGGTGGTGAACACACCGGCAGAGATGTCGCCGCCCACATAAGAGCCGATGTTGGGAGCCAGGCGCATATCAGCGGTGCGGTTGACACTCAGACCCACGTCGGAGGCACGAAGGTCATAGACATGGAAGAAAGCGGGAATGTAGGGCTCCATCCGTACCGGCTCGGCGTCAATGCCCAAAAGCAGGTGGTTCATGGTGGTATTGGAGGCTACGCAGACGCGGACGATGCGGTTGGCTTTGACACCGGCGCTGCTGCAGAGTCCGGCGATGATGGGACGCAGCGTCTCCTTGACAATAGCATCCTGGAGCCGTTGGATGCCGCCGGGCTTACTCTGCTCGACGATGCGGTTGATGACGTCGGCGCCGTAGCGAATCTGGCCGTTGCCCGAGGAGGCTTTGGCTAAAAGCTTGCCGGTGCGGATGTCGGCCAGAACGGCAGCCACGGTGGTGGTGCCGATGTCGATGGCCAGGGCACAGGCGGGGCTCTCATCCCAGCCGGGACGGACATCGCAGAAGCGCAGAAGATGATCCTCCCATCGCGCCGTGACATTGACGCAGAAGTTGCTGTCACGCAGAATGTCCGGCAGTTTTTTCAGCACCGAATAGGGCAGAATGATCCGCTCTGCGCCGGTCTCGGCCCGCAGGGCCCAGATAATGCGTTCGTTGTCGGGCATGGTATCGTCGAGGGAAGGGGGAGACATGGTGAGTTTACAGGTGATAAAGGTATTCTCCAGGGGGATCCCGGCTGCCTGAATGTCGGCCTGGAGCTTTTCAAACACGGCGATCTCCTTGCCGGAGCTGAGATCAGCCGTCTGCATGCGGCTTTGGTAGGCCGAGGCGATGTCGGGCACCAATACCGTCACATCCGAGACAATCTTGCAGCCGCAGCTGAGGCGCCAGCCTTCGTCGAACTCCTCCTGCGTGATATGGCTGGTGGGGAGGCACTCCAGTTCCCCGGAGAGCAGCTTTACGCGGCACTTGCCGCAGGAGCCGTTGCCGGAGCAGGGGGCGTCGATGGCTACATTGGCTTCCCGCGCCACCTCCAGCAGGTTGGAATCCGGCGGGACAGAGACCACCACGTCTCTCTGGTTCTCAAAGGTAAACGTCACTTGAAACATGAATGGGTTCCTTTCGTTAAAACGGGGCGGCATGCGCCGCCCCTGATTCTGTTACATCAGCGGCTCCATAGCCAAGACGGGATGGTTCTTCTCAGTGAGGAAGTTCATGAGGTCGTCCACCTCGGTGCAGATGGTCTCGTCGGCAATGAAGTCTGCGAAGTTATCGATTCCGTAGAGCTCCTTGGCTGTAGCGTTGAGCTTATCGGCCACGTCGTCCTTGAGCTCCTTGGGCATCCAGACGATGCGCTCGATGCCGCCCTCAGCGTAGATGAACTTCTTCGAGGAGATGAAGTGGCGGCCATGGCCCATGTAGCCGGGGGTCTGGACGCCGCCGCCGGTGCAGGAGGCCAGCTCGCCGAAGGTCATACCGGCGGGAGTCATGCCCTTGTACTCGCGGTTGACGACAATGAAGCCGTTGGAGGCAGGCTCAATGCCGCAGATACACTCAAAGCAGCCGCAGGAGGTCATGGGATCTTCCAGGATAGAGTAGAGGGTCACCGAGGACACGGCGCCGTGGGTGGCCTCCTCGACGATCTGGTTGACGGCCTCATAGCGGCCGGTGCGCGCGTCAATCAGGCCTTCCTTGGGAATGGGCTGGCAGGGGCCGTTGGGATTGAGCTCGTTGGTGGCCTTGGCGTCCAGCCAGCTCACAGCGCCGCACAGGCCCAGCCGCTCGGGGGTGACCACGCAGCAGTGAGCAGGGGCAAAGCTCTGGCAGAGGATACAGGTGTAGAACTTGTCCACGGCCTCGTCGGTCATAGAAGCCAGGCGGTCGTCACGGGCGTTGTAGCGGGGCATAGCCACCTCGTCGAGGAATTTCTGCGTGGCGGCCTTGTCGGTCATCAGCGTCACCTGGCACTTGTCCACCACAGCGTCGAACTCATCCATAATCATATGGTAGAGCACCTCACCGAAGTGCTTCAGCCGCAGACCCGCATCGTAGGCGGCATTGGAGACGCGGATTCTGATCTGATTGCGCTGACCGGTGTGCATAACGCCTTCCATGTAGTTAAACCAGGCGTGAATCTTCCGCTCAATGACGGACTCAAAGTCGGATTGCATCTTCTTGCCGGCCACTTCCACATAGGTCGCCAGGGCAAAATCCTTCTCGCCGCAGTCGATATCGTTGCCGACAATGGTGATCTTATGATCCTCCACCTCGGCCAAGTCCTTCATCAGTACCAGCTCTGCGGTGGGATTTTTGCCCGACCAGAATTCCACCTTCATGTCGGCTTTGCGGATGATCTCGCCTTCGAAGGCGGCGGCAAAGGCCACAGGGATGGGCAGTTCTTTGGACTTGATTTTGATGCCCCGGAGCTCCAGGGACTTCTTCACGGTCTCGCTGTGGTCGCAGACGCTTTCCAGGGCGCCGGGTACCTGGTTCTCGCCCAAGTCAATGTCTACCACCACCGGGAAGCCCAGGGCGATGGCGCCGGCGCCGGCGGAGACCACCACAGCGTCAATGGCGCCGAAGGTGTTGACGAAGGCGGGAACACGGTTCTTGGTGTAGTCCAGGAGACTTGCCAGGTCGCCGGGTTGGACGTTGCCGAAGATCAGTGCGGCGCGAATGGCCACAGTGACCACATGGATCACGGAAGTGACATCATGGCCCAGAGGCACCACGCGCATTTCCAGGCCCATCTTTACGCCGCCTTCGGCGCACTGCTCAATGACATCGCCCACCAGGAAGGTCATGATGCCCTTGGATTGGTAGTCCTTGACCACCTGGGCCACGTCGGCGGCAGCCTCGGCCTTGCCCAGCACCACGGCCACACCGGGGATGTCGCCGGTGACCAGAGGCACGCCCAGAGAACGGATGACGGGGTCGGGCACGAAGCCGATGCCGGACTCGTTGGCGTAGGGCGCAGCTCCATCGATATATTTGAGACCTTCCAGGATTTCCGCGCCCACGGCGGTGGCGAGACCGGCGTTGAGCGCCTGGGTCAGATCCTCCTGGTCGGTAATCAGGCTCTTGAGGACACCCACGCAGGCGGTGAGATCGCCCAGGGTTTTGACCTTGACGCCGGTGGCGGCATAGATAGTGGGGAAGAAATAGGCCGTATCGGGGAAGGCAATCTCCTTCTCCGCACCGTACTTGGCGATAGCGTCGTTGACGGCGCCCTCGGTAAGGCCGGCGACGGCATGGGAACCGCCGTAAATGAGATCGGTTAACACGCTCATAAGAATAACCTCCTTAATATCGGCATCGCGGTGTGGCAATGTCTATCAAATTAACTATAGCAAAATGGACGGGTTTTGTACAGGGTGGAGATGAAAAAAACTTCCACACCGCGGCATACCCACCCCAACGCAGCACAAAAACCCCCGCCCTTTGGGCGGGGGAGATGGTCAAACGACAATCCAACAAACTGGCGGTAATGCCGCTCACAGTTTCACACCGTTGGCGCGGATCATAAACCGGACAGGATAGTACCGATCCAGGTAGTTTTTGCACAGCCAGTCATAGGTGGCCACGGGCAAGTGGATAAGCTCCGGCGCCTCGGCGCGAAAGGCGGTGAAGGTCTTTTCGTCGCCGGAGAGCAGGGCGGCGGCCACTTCGGCCCGGCCCTCTGCCATAAGCCGCTCCAGGGCTGTGTCCATCACGCGGACGCACAGCTGCTCTTCCTCGTCGCCCAAGAGCTCCTTGTGGCCCAGCCAGATGCGGAAATCCTCCATGTCCAGGTGGGTACGGGCGGCCACTTGGGAGAGCTTTTTGAAGCCCTCGTGATCTTCTCGGCGCAGCAAGTCAATGAGATAGGCCAAAAGGCTTTCTTCCAGACAGACACTGTCGAGAAAGACTTCATAGATATTGCGAATTTCCGTTTTTACCGGCTCCGGCTGGGGCTGGGGCGGTTGCTCCAGCGTCTGTAATACAGCCTGGAGGTCGAAGCTGTCCAGGGCCTCCTGGGGGATGGTTTCGCCGTCAGCCTCGGCGCACTGACGGACAAACTCGGGAATGCCCATTGCCAGCACCTGGGTTTGAAGTTCCACTACTTTGGCCATTTCATCCTCGGCCTGGCTGGAAAGCCCCTGGGGCAAGGGCCTGGTGCCGGCGCAGACCTCAGAAAAATACTGAAGATATTTCTCCCAAATATTGACGTTGTTCTCACTCATACATCTTTGCCACGTCTACGATGATATCCACGCACTTCTCTACGCCGATGAGGCCGGAGTTGAGACAGAGGTGGTAGTTCTGCGCTTCGCCCCAGTTGCGGTTGGTGTAGTGCTTATAGTAGATTTTGCGTTTGCTGTCCTTGTCGTTCAGGCGCTTTTCGGGAGTTTGCTTCGTCTCGCCGTAGAGGCGTACAATGCGCTCGGCACGATGGGCCATGTCGGCGTGGATAAAGACGTGGAGGGCATCCTCCCGCTCGCGGAGAATGTAGTCGGCACAGCGGCCGACGATGACACAGGGGCCCTTGTCGGCCAGCGAGCGGATGACGTTGGTCTGGTAGACGAAGAGCTGGTCGGCCATGGACATGGTGTGCATCATGCTCATGGGATTGGGCGAAACGGCAATGGAGAAGAGGAAGCTGCTGTTCACCGGGGCATATTCACCGGCCTCTTCGATGAAATCGGCATGGAAGCCGCTCTCCTTGGCCACAGCTTCCACCAGCTCTTTATCATAAAAGGGGATCCCCAGCCGCTGGGCGACCGCTTTGCCAATAGAGCGGCCGCCACTGCCGAAGGCACGGCTGATGGTGATGATCTTTTTTGTCATAGAACCGACCTCCCTTGTTTAGGTTGGTTCCATTATACTGCCTTTGGTGAAAAAAAACAAGTTTTACCCGTCGCGGCGGCGAAAAATTATAGAAAGGGCCTCATACTGGCAGAGAGCGTCTCCTCGCAGTCGATGAGCTGTTCGGCCAGCGCCTTGGCCTCACGCTGGGCGGATGGATAGCGGTTGCGGCTGCGGCAGAGGGATTTCACGCCCATATCGCAGCCGTCCGCCACCAGATAGGCTGCGGTGGTGTCGTCCCCCAGAGCCATTTTGGCGTTGGTTTTGAGCCAGGACATGCTCTTGGCCATGGTGCTGGGCGCCTTGTCCTGACCACCCAGCTGGGAGAGCATGGAGAGGGTGTCTTTGCGCAGCTGGCGGTGGGTGGATACGCTGTCTTTGAGTTTTTGCCGCAGGGTGGGATCTTTCACGTTGGGCAAAATGCCGTCGATGGTGGCCAGAGCCATTTGAATGCCGGCGGAGCAGTCCGCCAGAAGGTGCACAGTGTCTTGCTGCATGAAAATACCTCATTTCTCCGCCTTGGCGGGTTTGGGATTATCATAGCCAATGCGGCCGCAGATCATGCAGTCGGCGGCATTTTTTCGCGATTGCGACCTTTGGGATTGCGCCGCAGGCGGAAAGGCGGTACAATAGCGAAAACGCAACGAAAGGAAGCATTCGTATGATTACTGCCATATTGATCGGCGCCGGTGCCCGGGGTATGGATGCCTACGCTGCCTACGCGCTGCAAAATCCCGGGCGCATGCGCGTGGTGGCCGTGGCAGAGCCCAGGCAAGACCGCCGCGCCGCCATGGCACGGGCGCATCAGATCCCTCCTGAGAGATGTTTTGACGATTGGCGCCCCTTGCTGGCCCTGGGTAAGATTGCCGACTGCTGCCTGGTCTGCACCCAGGATCGTCAGCACGTGGCCCCGGCGGAGGCGGCTCTGGCGTTGGGCTATCATGTGCTGTGCGAAAAGCCCATGCACCCTGAGGCGAAGGCGTGTATCCAGTTGGTGGAGGCGGCCCGGGCATCGGGCAAGACGCTGACCATCTGCCATGTGCTGCGCTACTCCCCCTTTTTTGCCGCCATCAAACGGCTGCTGGATGAAGGGCGCGTGGGCCGTGTGGCCGCAGTACAGCACATCGAATCGGTGGGGTTCTTTCATCAGGCCCACAGCTTTGTCCGGGGGAACTGGAGAAACAGCCATGAGAGTAGCCCCATGATTCTCCAGAAGTCTTGCCACGACATGGATATTCTCCTCTGGCTTTTGGGCAAGCACTGCCTGCGCGTCTCCAGCTATGGCTCCCTGCTGCACTTCACGCCGGAAAACGCGCCGGCCGGCAGTACCGAACGCTGCTACGACGGCTGTCCCCATACGGCCACCTGTCCATATTTCTGCGGCAGGCTCTATGCCGAGGAGGCTGCGGGTTTCCGCCGCATCGTTTGCCGGGACGAGAGCCCAGCGGCGTTGGCCGAGGCGCTCAAAACCGGCCCCTACGGCAGGTGTGTCTATCGCTGCGACAACGATGTGGTGGATCACCAGGTGGTAAATCTGCTCTTTGAAGATGGTATCACCGCCAGCTTTACCATGTGCGCCTTCACCGCCCGCTGTACCCGCCTTCTCAATATCATGGGTACCCATGGACAAATTCAGGCGGACATGGAGAAAAATGAGATTGTGCTTTCCGACTTTGTCACCGGCAATCAGGAGAAGATTACGGTGCGCACGCCCCGGGGCGGCCACTCCGGCTCAGACACGGGGCTCATGGAGGGCTTCGTGCGCACAGTGGAGAGCGACGGCGCCTATCAGCGCTCCTCGGCGGAGGACAGCCTGGAAAGTCATTTGATGGCTTTGGCGGCGGAGGAGAGCCGCCTGACAGGCAAGACCGTGGATCTGGAGGAATTTCGCGCCCGTCACAGCGCCTCCGGCGCTGCCCCACAGGCGGAGGGGAGCCGGCTCGCACAGCAAACGTGAGGAGGTCGGCTGAACGGCGTGCCCCCCCTGCGGAAGCCTTCAAACTACGAAAAATGCCTCGAGGCGTCTGCCTCGAGGCATTTCTGTTTTTTTACACGCCGCTGTACACAGCCAGCAGGAAGCCGGCCGCGATGGCGGAGCCGATAACGCCGGCCACGTTGGGGCCCATGGCATGCATCAGCAGGAAGTTGGACGGGTTCTCCTTCTGGCCGACCTTCTGGGACACACGGGCCGCCATGGGAACCGCGGACACGCCGGCGGAGCCAATGAGAGGGTTGACCTTGCCGCCGGTGAGGACATACATCACATCGCCGCCGAGAAGGCCGCCAACGGTGGAGATGGCGAAGGCCACCAGGCCCAGGGCCACGATCTTCAGGGTGTCCAGGGTCAGGAACCGGGAGGCCACGGTGGTGGCGCCCACGGAGATGCCCAGGAACACGGTGACAATGTTCATCAGGGCGTTCTGGACGGTGTCGCTCAGGCGCTCGGTGACGCCGCACTCCCGCCAGAGGTTACCCAGCATCAGGCAGCCGATCAGGGGCGCGGTGGAGGGCAGGAGCAGGATGACGAAGATGGAAACCACGATGGGGAACACGATCTTCTCGGTCTTGGTGACCACACGGGTCTGCTCCATCTTGACCATGCGCATCTTCTTGGTGGTGCACAGCTTCATCAGCGGAGGCTGGATCAGCGGGATCAGGGCCATGTAGGAGTAGGCCGCGATGGCGATGGCGCCCAGGAGCTCCGGGGCCAGGCGGGTGGTGAGGAAGATGGCGGTGGGGCCGTCGGCGCCGCCGATGATGCCGATGGAGGCGGCCTGGTTGCCGGTGAAGCCCAGGATCACGGCGCCGATGTAGGCCACGAACACGCCCAGCTGGGCGGCCGCGCCCAGGAGCAGGCTCTTGGGGTTGGAGAGCAGGGGGCCGAAGTCGGTCATGGCGCCGATGCCCATGAAGATCAGCGACGGATACACACCGGCCTTGACGCCGATGTAGAGGACGTCGAGAAGGCCGCCGTCGTGCATGATGGTGCCGAAGCCGATCTCGCCGGTGAGGAAGCGATCCCACAGCTCGGGGGTATAGAGGCCGTTGCCGGGGAGGTTGGTGAGCAGGGCGCCGAAGGCGATGCCCACCAGCAGCAGGGGCTCAAACTGCTTGACGATGCCGAGGTAGAGGAGCACGCAGGCGACGACGATCATCACTAGGTACTTCCAGCCCTCGCCGATGAAGAAGGAGTTAAAGCCCGAGTCGTTCCAGAGCTTTAAAAGGGTACCCAATACATCCATGAAAGTCCCTCCTTACTGAAGAACGATCAGAGGCGCACCGGTCTCCACAACCGCGCCCTTGGTGGTGACCACCTGGGCAATGGTGCCGTCGCGGGGCGCGACGATCTCGTTTTCCATCTTCATGGCCTCCAGGATGACCAGGATATCGCCGGCCTTGACGGCCTGACCCTGGGAGACATTGACGCTGAGGATGTTGCCGGGCATGGGGGCGGCGACGGTCTCGCCGGCGGCCAGCGGGGCGGCGGCAGGCGCTGCGGCCGGAGCAGCCGGGGCGGCGGGAGCCGGAGCGGC
>CALXCW010000051.1 GCA_944386905.1 uncultured Oscillospiraceae bacterium | reverse complement strand
AAGCAAAAGGAGCGATTGCATGAAAATCATCCATCTCATTTCCGGCGGCGACGTGGGCGGAGCCAAGACCCATGTGCTGAGCCTCCTTCAGGGCCTGGGCCGCACGGAGACGGTGCGACTGGTGTGCTTTCTCGAGGGCCCCTTTGCCCAGGAGGCCCGGGAAATGGGAATTGATACTCTGGTCATCACCCAGGGAAACCTCTTCTCCGTGGTGAACACACTGGCGGAGATGATCCGCGTCGAAGGCTTTGAAATTGTCCATTGTCACGGCTCCCGCGCCAATCTCCTGGGCACGCTGCTCAGACGCAAGGTTGACGTGCCCATGGTGACCACGGTGCACAGCGACTACCGCCTGGACTATCTGGGCCGTCCCCTTCACCGGCTGACCTACGGTACCATCAACACCATCTGCGTCCGGCGGATTCCCTATCACATCGGCGTATCCGATGCCATGGCCGACCTGCTCATCAACCGGGGCTTCGATCCCCAGACCATGTTCTCCATCTATAATGGCGTGGACTTCACGCCTGTGGTGCCCAAGCTCGACCGGGCGGCCTACTTTTCCAGCATTGGTCTCGCGGCAGGGGAGAGCGATGTTGTCTTTGGCATCGCGGCCCGGCTCTCTGCAGTGAAGGACGTGGCTACTCTGATCCGGGGCTTCGGTCTGGCCTGTCAGGAGGCGGACAATATCCGCCTGGTCATTGCCGGCGACGGTGAGCAGCGCACCATGCTGGAAAACCTGGCGCAGCAGTGCTGTCCGGCAGGGAAATACGTCTTTGCCGGCTGGGTGGAGGATACGGACAGTTTTTATGGCGCCATCGACGTCAACACCCTCACGTCTCTTTCCGAGACCTTCCCCTATGCCCTCACCGAGGGCGCCAGGATGCACTGCGCCACCATCGCCTCCCGGGTGGGCGGCGTGCCGTATCTCATCCAAGACGGCGTATGCGGCCTGCTGTTCCCGGCCCAGGATGCCCAGGCTCTCTCGCGGCACATACTGACTCTTGCACGGGATACAGCCCTGCGGCTGCGTTTGGGAGAAGCCCTCTACCGCCGTGCCTCGGAGCATTTTTCTGTGGACGCCACAGTGAACCGCCAGCGGGAGATCTATTCCATGATGCTGCGGCGCAGCCGCCGGCCCAGGGATCGCCGGGACGGCGTGCTCATCTGCGGCGCCTACGGCAAGGGCAACGCCGGTGACGACAGCATTCTCGAGGCCATTTTGCAGCAAATGCGCCATATTGATCCGGATCTTCCCCTCTACGTTCTCTCCCGCAATCCCAAGGAGACGCGGCTTCGCTACCGGGTGGGTGCTATCCACACCTTCGACGTGTGGGGATTTTGGCGGCGTATGGGCAAGACGAAGCTCTATCTCAACGGCGGCGGCAGCCTGATCCAGGATGTCACCAGCACCAGAAGTCTGCAATATTATCTCTCTAATATTGCCTTGGCAAAAAAGCGGGGCAACCGGGTGCTGATGTACGGCTGTGGAATAGGCCCGGTCAAGACGCCTTCCAACCGCCGGGCTGCAGGGCGGATCATTGACAAATATGCCGATGCCATCACCCTGCGGGAGACCCACAGTGCGCAAGAGCTTCAGACGATGGGTGTCACGAGGCCCGAGATCACCGTGACGGCAGATCCGGCACTGCTCTTGGAGCCGGCTTCCACAGAGGCTGTTTCTGCGTTCCTCACGGCAGAAGGGCTGAATTTGACGCAGAAGCACGTGCTCTTCGTCTTGCGCCCATGGCAGGGCTTAGAGGAAAAACTGCCCCTGTTGGCCGCTGAGGCCCAGCGGTGCTATGAAGTCCACGGCCTGGTGCCGGTGTTTTTTGCTCTGGAGCCCAAGCGTGATCGCCCCGTAGCAGAAGCGGCGGCAGCGCTGGTCGCCTGCCCGCACCACATCGTCTCTGCGCCCCACGACGGCCATCTCATTGTGGGTATGATGGGGCGGATGGAAGCGGTGGTATCCATGCGGCTCCATGCGCTGATTTTCGCCGCGGGCCTGGGGGTGCCCCTGGTGGGTGTGGTGTATGATCCGAAGGTATCGGGCTTTTTGGACTATTTGGAGCAAAAGCGCTATCTCAGCCTGGATGCAGTCAGCGCCCAGGGGCTCAGCACCCTGGTGGAAGAAGCTCTGGGCCAAGGCATCAACACCTACAGTGCAGCCCGTCTGCGCACCTTGGCGCAGGAGAATGAAACTGCCGCTAGAAAGCTCTTGGAGGAACCGGTATGAAGCAGATTGTCTGTCTTGCCACATCGCCGTGGCACCCCATCCCCACCCGCAAGCAGCAGGTGATGGAGCGCCTCACCGACTTTGAGATTCTCTATTTTGATCCCTCGGTGACCTATCTCGCTCCTCTGAAGGACAAAGCGGCGCGGGAAAAGCTTAAAGCCTACCGCCAGCCGGAGGAGGAGATCCGCCCCGGTCTCACGGTTTGCGCGCTGCCGCCTGTGCTGCCCTTTTTCAACAGATACCGCGCTGTCAATAAGGTGAATCAGCGGCGCATGGCGCGCTTTATCCGCAAAAAAATGGCGGAACACGGCTTTGAGAGCCCCATTCTCTGGGTATACAGCCCCGTCTGTGCCGATTTGGTGGATCTTATCCCCCACAGCGCCCTGATCTACGACTGTGTAGACCGGCACTCGGCCTACGGCGGCCTGATGAACCCGGCGGTGGTGGACGCCATGGAGGCAGACCTGGCCGCCAAGGCAGATCAGGTCTTTGCCACGGCGCAATCCCTGGCAGATGACCTTCGGCGCTATAACGATACGGCTACCTTCATCCCCAATGGCGCCAACTTTGAGCGTTTCTATCAGGGGTCTCTGGTGCAGCCGTGCCCGCAAGATCTCAAAGAGATCCCGCATCCTATTCTGGGCTTTGTGGGAGCGCTCCAGCCCTGCATTGAGTATGGCTTTTTGGAGCAGGCTGCCCGAGAGCATCCAAAGTGGAGCTTTGTGTTTATCGGTGGGGAGAAGCCCGGTGCCAACCTGGCGGCGCTGAAGGCCATGAAAAACTGCTTTTTCCTGGGCCTTCGCAAGAATGAGCTGCTGCCGCAGTATCTGGCGCAGTTCGACGCCTGCCTCAATGTTTTTGCCGCCGGCGATCTGAGCCGCGATGTGAGCCCGCTGAAATTCTATGAGTATCTCGCCACCGGCAAGCCCATCGTCTCCACGCCCCAGCCCGAGCAAGTGCTCCAGTTTGCATCTCTCATCCACATTGCACCGGATGGCGAAGCCTTCTCCCGGTGCTGTGAAGCGGCCATCGCCGAGCACGATACCGACCTGCGGGAGGGGCGCATCGAGGCGGGCCGGGCCAGCTCCTGGGATGCCAGAGTGGCGCAGATGCGGGAAATCCTGGTGAAACGTGGGATTTTCCCCGCTGCGGAATAACCTCCTTGACACCAACGGGGCACAATGGTAATATACTAGGGAAAAGTGCATATCGCGTTGATCGAAAAGAGTACCGCCAAGCGCGACCTACAGAGAGCCTCCGTCACCGGCTGCAAGCGGGGGCAGGACTGCCGGCGGGAAGGTGCGTTCGGGAGCGAGGGGAGACCCCGTTGGCCGCGTCAAGGCTTTGAGTGAGAAAAAAGAGTGGAACCGCGAGTTTTTAACCCGCCTCTTGAGCAAAATCAGGAGGCGGATCTTTTTTTGGAGGCATATCTATGGCAATTCTGGAGGATATCCGTGCCTACAGACGAAACGACCCCGCCGCCAGAAGCGCGGTGGAAGTACTGCTTTTGTACAATGGGCTTCACGCCACGCTGCACTACCGCCTGGCGCACTTTCTCCACACCCATGGCATGAAGTTTCTGGCCCGGCTCATCAGCCAGCTTTCCAAGTTTTTTACGGGAATTGAAATCCACCCTGGTGCCACCATCGGCCGTCGCCTGGTGATCGACCACGGGACGGGGATCGTGGTAGGAGAGACGGCCGTTATCGGCGACGACTGCCTGATTTATCAGGGCGTCACCCTGGGCGGCACCGGCAAGGATGTGGGAAAGCGCCATCCCACACTGGGCAATAATGTGATGGTGGGCAGCGGAGCCAAGATTCTGGGGCCCTTCCGCGTGGGCGACAACGCCCGCATCGCAGCCAATTCCGTGGTGCTGCGGGAGGTGCCGGACAACGCCACGGTGGTGGGCGTACCGGGGCGGGTGGTGCGATTGAGCGGCGAGAAGCTCGACCATATCCACACGCCAGACCCGGTGATGCTGGAGATCGACCAGCTGAAAAATCGTATTGCAACCCTGGAGCACGCATTGCGGCAGATGGAGCGCCGCGAGGCAGCCCGGGAAGAGAATTCATCATACTAAGGAGGAGCACCATGTATCTATACAATTCCGCAACCCATAAAAAAGAAGAATTTATTCCCCGCGACCCGCAGCTGGTGAAGATGTATACCTGCGGCCCTACGGTCTACCACTACGCCCATATCGGCAATCTCCGCTCGTATATCATGGAGGACGTGCTGGAAAAGACCATCCGCTATCTGGGCTACCCGGTCAAGCGAGTCATGAACATCACCGACGTGGGGCATCTGGCCTCCGATGCCGACACCGGCGAGGATAAGATGCTCAAGGGCGCCAAGCGGGAACACAAGACGGTGATGGAAATTGCGAAGTTCTATACCGATGCCTTCTTCGCCGACTGTGACAAGCTCAACATCAAGCGCCCCGATGTGGTGGAGCCCGCTACCAACTGCATCGGTGAGTATATCCACATCATTGAGGTGCTGCTGGAGAAAGGCTACGCTTACCAGGCCGGCGGCAATGTCTACTTCGACACCTCCAAGCTGGATAAATACTATATCTTTAACGACCACGATCAGGAGGATCTGGCAGTGGGCGTCCGCGAGGGCGTGGAGGAGGACGAAAACAAGCGGAACAAGAACGACTTTGTCCTCTGGTTTACCAAGTCCAAGTTTGAAGATCAGGCCCTCAAATGGGACTCCCCTTGGGGCGTGGGCTATCCCGGCTGGCACATCGAGTGCTCCGGCATCTCCATGAAGCACCTGGGCGAATACCTCGACCTTCACTGCGGCGGCATTGACAACGCCTTCCCCCACCACACCAACGAAATTGCCCAGTCTGAAGGCTATCTCGGCCACAAGTGGTGCTCGTACTGGTTCCATGTCCACCACTTGAATACCACCTCCGGCAAGATGTCCAAGTCCAAGGGCGAGTTCCTCACGGTAAGCCTTCTGGAGCAAAAGGGTTATGACCCGCTGGTCTACCGGCTCTTCTGCCTGCAATCCCACTACCGGCGCAATCTGGTGTTTTCCTATGAAAACCTGGACAACGCTGTGGTGACCTATGGAAAGCTCATCGCCAAGATTGCCGCCCTCAAGCCGAACAGCGGTGAGGCAGTGGAAAAAGAGGCCTTTGATTCTCTCCAGGAGAAGTTCAAGGCGGCCCTGGGCAACGACCTGAATACGTCCCTTGCCATCACCGCTGTCTACGATGTTTTGAAGGCCAAGACCAACGATGCCACCAAGCTGGCGCTGCTGGCCGACTTCGACCAAGTGCTGGGGCTGGATCTTTTGTCTAAAGCCGAAAGAAAGCGCAAGGAGCTGGTCGCCGCCCCCAAGAGCAGTGCTTTTACCATTCTTTCTGAGTCCGGCGAGAGTGACCCTGAGATTGAGGCCATGATTCAGGCGCGTCAGGATGCCAAGAAGGCCAAAGACTTTGCCGAGGCCGATCGCCTGCGTGATGCGCTCAAAGCAGCGGGGGTAGAGCTCACCGATATCCCCGGCGGCGTCCGCTGGAAGCGGAGCTAAAGCGTGCAAAGCCCACATCGACCCGTTGGAGAATCGTGGCTTGGCGCAGCAGCCGGAGGTAAAGAAAAATGACACAGAGCGACACACTGATCCAATTGCGGGAGGCTTACGGGCTGACACAGCGAGAGCTGGCCAACCGTCTGGGCATGACCGAGGAGGAGGTCTCCCAGTGGGAGCGAGGCGCTGCGGCGCCCTCCGCGGTGCACTGCCGGCGCCTGGCTGAGCTCTACAGTGTACCCGAGGAAGTGCTGCTGGGCAGCGAGGAGACACCAGGGAGCCGGGAGGCGGCGTGGGCGGCAGTCCTGGACGGGAAGCCGGACAAACAGCTGCGGCAGCGCACGCGCGTTCTCCGCAGCGGGAAGCTGTTGATCGGCATTCTGGTAGCCACCTTTTTGCTCGTTGCCATTGTGTCGATCTACCGGGCGTTACTCGCCGGGGTATGACATGAATCCGACACCGTCCCGTCTTGGGGCGGTGTCGGATTCGTTGCGTCTCCCATGAAAATGTGGTAGAATAACTGTATTGACGATGAAAAGGAGTCCCCTCCATGAAACTGATGATCCTAGACGGCAACAGTGTCATCAACCGTGCCTTTTACGGCGTGCGTCTGCTCACCACCAAGGATGGGCAGTATACCAACGCCATCTTCGGCTTTCTCAATATTCTGGAAAAGCTCACCAAAGAGGAGCGGCCAGACGCCCTCTGTGTGGCCTTTGACCTGAAGGGCCCTACCTTCCGCCACTTGCAATATGATGGCTACAAGGCCACCCGCCACGGCATGCCCGAGGAGCTGGCCCAGCAAATGCCGGTGATGAAGGAAGTCCTTACCGCCATGAATATTCCCATCTACGCCTGTGAGGGCTGGGAGGCCGACGATGTCATTGGCACCGTGAGTAAGATCTGCTGCGCCAAAGGTTGGGGCTGTGTGGTGGTTACCGGTGACCGCGACAGCCTTCAGTTGATCAACGACTGTGTCTCGGTAAAGCTGGTCACCACCAAGGGCGG
The DNA here is from genome assembly GCA_944386905.1 of uncultured Oscillospiraceae bacterium. Classification (GTDB taxonomy): domain Bacteria; phylum Bacillota; class Clostridia; order Oscillospirales; family Oscillospiraceae; genus Avoscillospira. The sequence goes on along the minus strand of CALXCW010000051.1, from coordinate 4,012 downwards.
TCAGACCAATGCCACGCTCTATACACCCACGGTGTTCGAGGCTGAATATGGCTTCGCGCCCTTGCGTCTCATCGACCTCAAGAGCCTTATGGGCGACAGCTCGGATAACATCCCCGGTGTGGCTGGTATTGGCCCCAAGACGGCAACCGAGCTGCTTTTGAAATTTGGCACGCTGGATGGAGTATATGAAAATATCCAATCGCCTGAGATCCGCGAGACCGTCCGCAAGAAGCTGATCGCCGGGGAGGAAAATGCCCGGCTCTCCTATGACCTTGCCACCATCCGATGCGAGGCGCCCATCGAATTCACCCCCGAAGATGCTCTCTGCCGCCCTGTGGACAAGAGCGCGCTGCGGGATCTCTTCTTGAAGCTGGAGTTTGTCCGATTGATCGATCGCTACGGCCTTCGGGAGGTGGAAGAAGCGCTCCCAGCCGAGGCGGAGGCTCCCGCACTCTGCTGCACCTTGCCGCCGCCGGGGGAAAGCTGCGCCATCGCCTTTTCTTCGGATGGTTCTAAGGCTGCTGTGGCGTGGGAACAGGGGGTTTGCACCACAGATCGGGAGAATATCCGCCCTGTTGTGGAGGGTGACGGCGCCAAGACCTGCGCAGACTGGAAAACGCTTCGCGGCAGGCTCCTCGACTGGGGGTTTTCTCCCAAGGGCTTTGATTTTGACGTGTCCCTGGCTGCCTATGTCCTGAATCCTTCTCAGTCGGACTATGCCGCATCCAAGGTGACGGCCACCTACCTCAACCAGAGCATTCCGACGAATGACCCGGCTGCCGAGGCTGCCGCCCTCTGGGCACTCCGTCCGCTGCTGGCAGAGAAGCTCCGGGCGCAGGGCCAGGAGCAGCTCTATCGGGAGATCGAATTTCCCCTCTGTGCCGTCCTTTCGGATATGGAGCGCAGTGGCGTGGCGGTGGATCGAGACGCCCTCACGGCCTTCGGTGCCATGCTCACTGCACGCATCGAGGCAGCGCAAGAGACGGTCTATCATTTGGCGGGGGAGAATTTTAATATCAATTCCACCAAAAAGCTGGGCGAGATACTCTTTGAAAAGCTGGGACTTCCTGCGGCGAAAAAGACAAAAACCGGCTATTCCACCAGTGCTGAGGTGCTGGAAAAGCTCCGCCGCAAACATCCCATTGTAGAGGCAATTTTAGAGTATCGCATGCTTACAAAGCTCTCCTCAACCTATGCCGAGGGACTTTTGAAGGTTATCGCGCCGGACGGGCGGATTCACACAACCTTTCAAAATATGGTCACCGCCACCGGACGACTCTCTTCTACAGAGCCCAACCTTCAAAATATTCCCGTCCGGCGGGAGTTGGGCAGTGAAATCCGCAAAATGTTCGTGGCAGGGGAGGGCAATGTTCTCCTGGACGCCGATTACAGCCAGATCGAGCTGCGGGTGTTGGCCCACATCGCCAATGACGAGCACATGCAGCAGGCATTTTTAACCGGCGAGGATATCCACGCGGTCACCGCCTCCCAGGTGTTCCGGGTGCCCCTCTCAGAGGTCACGCCGGAGATGCGCCGCAATGCCAAAGCCGTCAATTTCGGCATTGTCTACGGGATCTCTGCCTGGTCGCTCTCCCAGGATATCGGCGTCAGTGCTGAAGAGGCCAAAGCCTATATGGATGCGTATTTGGAAAATTACAGCGGTGTCCGCGCCTATATGAAGGATATCGTCGCCGAGGCCAAAGAGCAGGGCTATGTCACTACCCTCTATGGCCGTCGGCGGTATCTCCCGGAGCTTAAAAGCAGCAATTTCAACCTCCGTTCTTTCGGTGAGCGGGTGGCGCTGAATACCCCCATCCAGGGCACGGCGGCCGACATCATCAAGCTGGCCATGATCCGGGTGGACGCGGCTCTCAAGGCAGAAGGGCTCCGGGCGCGGCTGATCCTCCAGGTGCACGACGAGCTGATTGTGGAGTGCCCCACGGAGGAAGCACCGCGGGCTGCCGCGATTCTCCAAGAACAGATGGAGCAGGTGGCCGCTTTGCGGGTGCCGCTGGTGGTGGAGGCCAAGGAGGGGCGCAGCTGGTATGAAGCCAAGTGAGTTTGCCATCGTCCCCATGGAGGCAGTCCACGTGGAAGCGGTGGCGGCCTTGGAGGCGGAAACCTTCTCTGCACCCTGGAGCGATGTGAGTATTGCCGGCGAGCTCACCAACCCTTTGAGCCTGTGGCTGGTGGCGCTGGACGGCGAAGCGGTGGTGGGCTATGTGGGCAGTCAGGCGGTGCTGGACGAGGCCGACATGATGAACCTGGCCGTCAAGCCTTCCCACCGCCGCCGTGGCATTGCCGGTGCGCTGGTGGAGGCTCTGACACAGGCCCTTCGGATGCGGGAGGTGCACAGTCTTACCCTGGAAGTCCGCGCCACCAACGAAGGAGCCATCGCCCTCTATCGCGCCTGCGGTTTTTCCCAGGTGGGACGGCGCCCCAGATATTACACCAAACCCACCGAGGACGCGCTGATCCTCAGAAAGGAATGGAAGCTATGAAAGTTCTCGCAGTGGAATCCTCCTGCGATGAGACCGCTGTGGCAGTGGTGGAGGACGGGCGGCGGGTATTGGCCGATTGTATCGCCTCTCAGGTGGCCCTCCACCGGCTCTACGGCGGTGTGGTGCCGGAGATTGCCTCGCGCAAGCATATCGAAGCCATTTACGCCCTGGCCGACGAGGCCCTTTTGACGGCCGGAATCACCCGGGAGGATATCGACGCAGTGGCGGTCACCGCCGCCCCGGGGCTCATCGGTGCGGTTTTGGTGGGAGTAAATTTCGCCAAGGCGGCGGCGCTGGCTCTGGGTAAGCCTCTGGTGCCGGTGCACCACATTCGCGGCCACATCGCCGCCAACTACATTGCCTACCCTGACTTGGAGCCGCCCTTCCTCTGCCTGGTGGTCTCCGGCGGCCACAGCCTGCTGGTGGATGTGGAGGACTACACCACCTTCCATATCCTCGGTACCACCCGGGATGACGCGGCGGGAGAGTGCTTTGACAAAGTAGCCCGCCTTCTGGGGATGCCCTATCCCGGCGGCGCGGCGCTGGACAAGCAGGCCGCCACCGGCGACGCGGGAAAGTATGTCCTGCCTCAGACCCATCTGAGCGGCAACCCCTTGGATATGTCCTTCTCCGGCCTCAAAACTGCGGCGATCAATCTGATCCACAACGCCCAGCAGAAGGGGGAGCCGCTGGATGTGCCTTCTCTGTGCGCCTCCTTTTCCCAAGCGGTCAGCGATATTCTGTTGCCCCGCACCCTCCAGGCGCTTCAAGAGACAGGCCGCAAAACGCTGGCCATTGCCGGTGGAGTGGCGGCAAATTCCAAAATCCGCGGCGAATTTATCCGAGAGACGAAGCGCCTGGGCGTCAGGTTGTGCATGCCGCCCCTCAAGCTCTGCGGCGACAATGGCGCCATGATCGGCGCCCAGGGATACTTTGAGTATCTGGCCGGCGTCCGGGGCGATCAATCCCTCAATGCCTACGCCACTATGCCGCTGGATGAACTGCGGTTCTGAGCGTAGCTTCGTATTGGACAGCCTTTGAGCGGTGTGACGCTTTTTCGTCACACCGCCATATTTTTGTGGATTTTGCGCCTTTTCAGCCTGGTGCGGCGTGCAGGATTTCCGGCAAAGGGAGAGAAAATCTGACCGGAAATATCGTTATGTAAACTATTTTGCAAGTTAAAATAACTGCCTATCATCAACCTGGCTGCAATGTTCTTCGAATGCCGGGATTCACAGGGATCTTTCCGAGAGTTGCTGTGGACAAAACTGTGGACACTGTGGACAACATCTGTGGAAGAGAAAAATGGTACAAGTTATGGTAAACCTGTCGTTATGGCGGTTTCTTTGGAAAAGGTGGCAAAAAGACTGACGGAAAAGAAATCCCACCGTCGAGACAAATGATGATTGACGAAGGCAAAAAAGTATGGTATCATATATCCTGCTGTGGAAGAGATCTGCACGCTGGTATAGCTCAGTCGGTAGAGCAGCTGATTCGTAATCAGCAGGTCG
>CALXCW010000050.1 GCA_944386905.1 uncultured Oscillospiraceae bacterium | reverse complement strand
AGATGGTTTGAGCAAGTGATATCGAAGCACAAGGTATCATTTAATGCAACTTCACCGCCCCGTGATGCTGAAGCTCGTACGGTGCAGGCTGCTGAAGCAACATTCCCGCGCCGTTACCGGCGCGGTTTTTTTCTTGAGAAAGGAGGGCAACACGGCATGGATGCAGACAGAAGTAGCGGCACAGAAGTGGGCCGAAAACGGTTCGCGTCCCGCCGGGACGCCTCCCACTGAGATGGCCCAAGCTGTGTCTTGCTCCTGTTTGGAACAAAACCAAGTAAGGAGGAAGCACGATGAAAGATAAAACCTTGTTGCTCGAAGAGAGCATTGTCAAGCTGGCCGATGGGAAAAAGTACGCGTCGCTGCGCGATCTTCTCACAACCCTCAACCCTGCCGACATGGCCGAGGCCTTTTCCGGACTCAGTGATCAGACCCTGCCGCTGGTATTTCGGCTGCTGCCCAAGGAGCTGGCGGCGGAAACCTTTGTGGAGATGGAGCCGGAGCAGCAGGCCACGCTGATTCGCGGCTTTTCCGACAGTGAACTCAAAGCCGTGGTGGAAGAGCTCTATGTGGACGACGCAGTGGATCTGGTGGAGGAAATGCCTGCCAATGTGGTCTACCGCATCCTGGCGCAGGCAGACCCCCAGACGCGCTCTTCCATCAACGAAATTTTGCAGTATCCCGAGGATTCTGCCGGTTCGGTGATGACCACCGAACTGGTGGAGCTGCGCGGCACCATGACTGCCGCCCAGGCCATCGCCCATATCCGGGCCGTGGGTCTGGATAAGGAGACCATCAACACCTGCTACATCACCGATGAGGGCCACAAGCTCCTGGGCGTGGTGTCCATCCGTACACTGATCCTCGCCGATGAGGGGGCGCTGTGCCGCGATTTGATGAACGCCAATGTGGTCAGCGTTACCACCCAGGAGGATCAAGAGGCGGTGGCGCAGATGTTCTCCAAGTATAATTTCTACGCGCTGCCGGTGGTGGACGGCGACGGGCGGCTGGTGGGCATCGTCACTGTGGACGACGCCATGGACATCCTCGAAGCTGAGACCACCGAGGATATGGAGAAGATGGCCGCCATCTCTCCGTCGGATCGGCCTTATCTCACCACCAGCGCGCTGGCCATCTGGCGCCACCGGATTCCCTGGCTGCTGCTGCTCATGGTGTCGGCTACCTTTACCGGCCTGGTCATCACCAAGTTTGAGGATGCCCTGGCCATGTGTACGGTACTGATGGCCTATATCCCCATGCTTATGGACACCGGCGGCAACGCAGGTTCCCAGTCGTCGGTGACCGTGATCCGCGGCCTGTCCCTGGGGGAGATCCGCTTCCGGGATCTGCTGCGGGTGATGGGCAAAGAACTGACGGTGTCGCTGCTGTGCGGCCTGACATTGGCGGTGTGCAACTTTGCCAAGCTCATGCTCTTTGACCGGGTTTCCCTGGCCGTGGCACTGGTGGTCTGCGTGACGCTCTTATTAACCGTGGTGGCCTCGAAGCTGGTGGGCTCTGCGCTGCCTATGCTGGCGAAACGGGTGGGCTTCGATCCGGCCGTGATGGCCTCGCCGCTTATCACCACGGTGGTGGACGTTCTGTCCCTGCTCATCTATTTCCAGGCGGCGACCATGATTCTCGGGCTTTAAGCGACTACAGGACTTCCGCACCCGGCGGCTTTGCCGGGCGCGGAATTTTTTCTTTTCAAGGCAGGCAAGCTGTGGTAAAATAAATCAAATCCAATATGGACACCGTGGGAGGAGGAGCCGGATGATGAACGTGGATATTTCCAACATGTGGGGCGCCGTCAGTCTGCCGGAGCTGCTGGGCAGGGAAAAGGCGGTCTTTGACGCCCATCTGCGGCTGGTCAGCCACCAGCAGGGTGGAGAGGACTTTCACGGCTGGCTGTCCCGGCCCGACAGCGTCCAGGCCCGACTGATCCACGGCATTCGCCGCGCCGCCGACCAGGTGCTCGACGACAGTGATGTGCTGGTGGTGTGCGGCGCCTGTCCCACTGCCGCTGCCGCCAGGGCCGCCATCGAGGCCTATCACGGCCGGGAACGAAATCTGCTCCATACGCCCCAGGTGTTCTTCGTCGGCGGCTCTCTCTCCAGCCGTCAGTGGCTGGAGCTGAGCCAATTGCTGGAGGAGCGCAGCTACTGCCTTCTGCTGGTTTCGCCCCACGGCGAGGAGCCCGGCGACAATATCACCGCGCGGGGGCTGCGGTGGCTCATGGAGCGCAAGTACGGCGGTCAGGCAAAGAACCGCATTTTTGTCTCCACTCTGGTGGGCTCCCCGCTGCATCGCATGGGTCAGGAAGAGGGGTATGAGCTCTTCCCCATGCCACGGGAGCTGGGCGGCAGCAGCACTATTTTCACGGCCGGCGCCTTGCTGCCCATGGCGGTGGCGGGAATCGATCCCCTGGCGGTGCTGGAGGGCGCCGTGGAGACTGTGGCTGCCACCGACGTCCGTGCCTTTGAGAATCCGGCCTGGCTCTATGCTGCCGCTCGGGCGGTGCTGGCTGGAAAGGGTCGCAACCGGGAAATCCTCTGTTGTTTTGACCACAGTTTGGAGGCTTTGGGCCGCTGGTGGCGCCAGCTCACCTGGCTGTGGCAGACCGGACGGGGCCAACCCATCGCTCCGGAGACAGCCCTCCTGCCCGGCGATCTGCCGGTGCTGGACGCTATGGCCGCAGAAGGGGAGGGGGCCATCTTCGAGACGGTGCTCCGATTTGCGCCCATTGCCAAGAAGGTGCCCGTGGAGATGGACTGGAAGGACTATGACGGCTTGGGCTTCCTCTCAGGCCGCAATTGGGAGGATGTGGAGCAGGGTCTTACCCAGGCGCTTTTTGAGACGCACTCCATGGCGGGAGTTCCGCTGGTGGAGCTGGATGCCGGAGATCTCACCGCCGAGGCTTTGGGCGCCATGTTCCGGCTTTTGGAGCTTTCCAATGCCTTGAGCGCCCTGCTGTGCGGCTATCCGCCCCTGGAGCGCCCCGGCGACCGGGTGCGTCAGGCCGCCATTGCCGGACTCCGGCAGGCAGAAACGTAAATTGTTTTAGAGGGATTTTGGGCAAAACTAACAATTGTAATCCCTGTGTAAAGCTGTTAGAATGGTGGCAAGGGAACTGGTTCCCACGGCATATAAGGAGGTCTTTCCTATGGTTAAGGTAATTATGGGTCTTAAAGGTTCCGGTAAGACCAAGCAGTTGATCGACGCCATCAACACTTCTATCAAAACGGAATCCGGCAGCATGGTCTGCATCGAAAAGGGCAGCGCCCTCACTTTTGACATTGACTATCGCGTCCGTCTCATCGACGCCAGTGAATATGATATCGGCAGCTTCCTGTTCCTCAAGGGCTTTATCAGCGGCCTGCATGCCGGTAATTTCGACATCTCCCACATTTTCATCGATGGATTGTACAAGCTCTCCGGCACCAGCGATCCCGAAGAGACCGCTGAGTTCCTGGCCTGGTGCGAGAACTTTGGAAAGACCAATAAACTGGAGTTCACGCTCTCCATTTCCGATGACCCCGCCAAGCTCCCCGAGAGCATCACCAAGTACGCCTGATTTGACTTGAGCAAGATATCTTGTTTCCATAGATCTTCCATCTGCGGCGCGCCGGCATCTGCCGGCGCGCCGTTTGTCGCTTCTTTCCGGGAAAAGGGGTCATTGACAAAGTCTTGGGGAATGGGATACAATAAACCCGTACGCAAGGGCTGCTTTCGGCGGAAAGCGGCCCTCCCCTTGCTCTGACGCGCTGGGTCGGGGAAGATTTTGCTTGAGAGGTGAATGCCATGGGCACACGCATCTCGGCGCACCGCGCCGCGAACTCCATGCTGGAGGGCTCCATCTGGAAGGCGCTGGTGGCCTTTGCCATCCCCATCTTCCTGGGAAATCTCTTTCAGCAGCTCTATAACACGGCTGATTCGCTGATTGTGGGCAAGTTTATCGGCAAAGAGGCTCTGGCCGCAGTGGGCTCCTCGGCCAACTTGATTTCCCTGATTATCGGCCTGCTCCAGGGCACGGCGTTGGGCGCCGGTGTGCTGATTGCCAAGTTTTATGGCGCCCGGGATGAAAAAAATCTCTCCCTGGCTGTCCACACCGGCCTGGCCTTCGGCCTGATCGGCGGCCTGCTGCTGACGGTAGTGGGTGTGGTGCTCTCGCCGCTGCTGCTGCGGTGGATGGGAACGCCGTCGGATGTTTTGCCCAACTCCATCGCCTATTTCCGCACGTATTTCTATGGCTGTTTGGCCATGTTCCTCTATAATATCTCCGTGGGCATTCTCCAGGCGGTGGGCGACAGCCGCCATCCGCTGTATTATCTCATTCTTTCCTCCATTGTCAACGTAGTGCTCGATCTGCTGTTTGTGGCGGTGTTCCACTGGGGGGTGGCTTCGGCGGCTGCGGCCACGGTGATCTCCCAGGCGGTGTCGGCCATCCTGTGCATCTGGCAGCTCACCCGCACCGACGATGTCTATCGGATCAGCCTGCGGAAGGTGCGGCTGAATTTGCCCATTTTGCGGCAGATTGTCCGCTTTGGCCTGCCTGCCGGCGTGCAAAACTCGGTGATCAGCTTGGCCAATGTGGTGGTGCAGGCCAATATCAACGCCTTCGGCTCCGACGCCATGGCCGGCTGCGGCGCCTTTGCCAAGATCGAGGGGTTTGCTTTCCTGCCGGTCACCTGCTTTGCCATGGGCCTTTCCACCTTTGTGGGCCAGAACTTGGGGGCCAAGCAATATGATCGGGTGCGCCGCGGGGCTCGCTTCGGCATTGTCACCTCGGTGGTGCTGGCGGAGATCATCGGTGTGATCATCTTCCTCATTGTGCCGGCCCTCATCTCCCTGTTCAATTCCGACCCGGTGGTGGTTCGCTATGGTACCATCCAGGGGCGCACCGAAGCTCTCTTCTTCGGCCTGCTGGCGCTGAGCCACTGCATGGCCGGCCTTCTTCGCGGCGCCGGCAAGGCCATGGTGCCCATGATCGTCATGCTGAGCATCTGGTGCTTGGTGCGGGTGAGCTATATCACGGTGATGGTGCGCCTGATCCCCAATATCCAGGTGATTTTCACCGCCTATCCGCTGACCTGGTTCCTCAGCTCGGTGATCTTTATTATCTACTACCGCAAGGCCGACTGGATCCACGCCTTTGAACGGCTGGATCGTCAGGCCGCAAGTGAATAGTTCCCCCCTTTGGGGAAAACCGAGATGGCTTCACCCGGTGTTCCGGGGCATTTTGGGACAATACCGGTACAGTGGGCGCATGGATGGGAGGCTGCGAAATGATTTACCTGGTGGAAGACGAAGCCAATATCCGAGAATTTGTGCTCTACGCCCTCGCCGGTCAGGGGTTCGAGGCCCAGGGCTTTGAGAAACCCTCGCAGTTCTTTGCCGCTCTGGAGCGGCAGCTGCCGGAGCTGGTGCTCCTCGACTTGATGCTGCCCGAGGAGGACGGGCTGAGCGTGCTCAAGCGCTTTCGCGCCGCGCCGGCTACCCGCCATGTGCCGGTGATTATTCTCTCAGCCAAGGATACGGAGTTTGACAAGGTACTGGGCCTTGACAGCGGCGCGGACGACTACCTTCCCAAGCCCTTTGGCATGCTGGAGCTCTTTTCCCGCATCCGGGCTGTGCTCCGCCGCTCCCAGAGCGCCGTACCGCCGCAGGAGTACCGGATGGGAGCACTGTTGGTGCGGCCGTCCCGGCGGGAGACGCTGGTAAACGGCAGCCCTGTGGCGCTGACGCCCAAAGAGTTTGAAATTCTCTGTCTGCTGCTGCAAAATCCCGGCTTGGTGCTCTCCCGCGCCCAGATTCAAGACCATGTCTGGGGTATGGAGTACCTGGGCGAGACGCGCACAGTGGACGTGCATATCCGTACCCTCCGCCAGAAGCTGGGCCCCTGCGGTGAGCTCATCGAGACGGTGCGGGGCGTGGGCTATCGCCTGGCTGCCCCCCTCTGACGCCCCAGACCTTGCTATGGGCGAAAAGATCCTGTTTTTTCGGCATTTTTCCAAAAAATACCGAGAATTTTCCGGGAACGGCTTGCAATTGCCGATGGTTTGGGCTATAATAAATTTGATTTTTCACGATGGGAGGGAGGGCCTTGGGTCAGGTTCTGGCTGTGGTGTCCGGCAAGGGCGGCACGGGAAAGACCTCCCTGTGTGCGGCCATTGCCACGTGTCTTGCCCAGGCAGGTAAGCGCGTGCTGGCTGTGGACATGGACGTGGGCCTGCGCAACCTCGACCTGGCGCTGGGCCTCGCCGAGGAACCCTCTCTTCCCTTCACCGCCGTAATGCGGGGGGAGTATCCGCTCTCCCGGGCTACGGCCCATCCTGATATCCCCGACCTCTTCTTCCTCACCGCTCCGGTGACCGAGTCGCCGGAATCCGTCGACCGCGAGCAGTTCTTCCGGCTGCTGGAGGAGATCCGACAGGAGTTCGACTTCTGCCTCCTCGATGCGCCGGCCGGGGTAGGCGCAGGCTTTGCCCTGTGCGCCGCGCCGGCAGATCTGGTACTGGTGGTCACCTACAGCGATCCCGCATCCCTGCGCGACGGCGCCCGTACTGCCCAACTGCTGGAGAGTCTCAGCGCCGCGCCGGCCAAGCTCATCGTCAACCGCATCAAGCGGCGGATTTTCCGCCGTACCAGCCTCACTGTGGACGATATCATGGACACGGTGGGTCTGCCTCTGTTGGGACTGGTGCCCGAGGATGAGGCTGTGGTGCTGGCTGCCGCAGCCGGCGTGCCTCTGGCGTGCTATTCGCACAAGGGCGCTGCCCTGGCCTGCCGGCATATTGCCTTCCGCCTGATGGGCGTCCGCCAGCCCTTTGTCCGCCTCTAGTTTTGCCGCATCTCCGTCTGTGCTCCATCTATTTTTGGTTTAGGGGTGACCGCTATGAACATTACCTTGATGGCCCATGACAAGAAGAAGGAATTGATGGTTCAGTTCTGCACTGCCTACAAGAGCATTTTGTCCAAGCACAGCCTGTCCGCCACCGCCACCACCGGCCGCCTGGTCGCTGAGGCCACCGGCCTGCCCGTCTCTCTGTTTCTCTCCAGCCATCAGGGCGGTCATCAGCAGGTGGACGTGCGCATTGCCTACAATGAGATCGACATGGTGCTGCTCTTCTCTGATCCCAACGGCAACGACCCCTGGGAGGATCAGCGGGTGATGCAGACCATTCACCTGTGCGACAGCTACAATGTTCCCTGCGCCACCAACCTCGCCTCGGCGGAGATGCTCATTCTCGGCCTGCAGCGGGGCGACCTGGATTGGCGCGAGATGATTCGCCCCAAGCGGTCGCTGCGCTGACCGCCCCGGCCATGACGCGGGAGCAGTACCCCGGTGCGCCGCCAAAGAGAGGGAGGTTCCAGCTGAAAGCCTCCTGCGTACCGCCCCGGGAGAAGGACACCCGTCGAGCCAACCGTACCGGCGTGATCCGGCCAGAGGGGGAGCAATCCCTGAACGTGGGTGGCACCACGAAGTATGCGCGGCATACTCTCGTCCCATGGCTTTGTGGGACGGGAGTATCTTTTTTAGCGCCTGCCCATCAATCTCCATTCCAAAGAAAGGAATTTCGAACTATGGCATCCATCAAACCTCGCACGCTCTCGGGCTTTATGGAGCTCCTCCCGGGGCCCCAGCAGCAGATGGAGCGGATTATGGACATCCTCCGCACCACCTATGGCCGCTATGGCTTTACGCCCCTGGATACTCCTGCCATTGAGTCGGCAGAGATTCTGCTGGCGAAGGGCGGCGGTGAGACCGAGAAGCAGATCTACCGCTTTACCAAAGGCGACAGCGACCTGGCTCTGCGCTTTGATCTCACAGTGCCCCTGGCCAAGTACGTGGCCCTCCACTACGGTGAGCTCTCCTTTCCCTTCCGCCGCTACCAGATCGGCAAGGTCTACCGAGGCGAGCGGGCCCAACGGGGGCGGTTCCGGGAGTTCTATCAGGCTGATATCGATATCATCGGCGACGGTAAGCTGGACATCGTCAATGAGGCCGAGATCCCGGCGGTGATCTATCAGACCTTCACCGCCCTGGGGCTCAAGCGCTTCCAGATCCGGGTGAACAACCGCAAGATTTTGAACGGCTTCTATGCTTCCCTGGGCCTCAGCGACCAGGCCGGGGACATTATGCGCACCGCCGATAAGCTGGAAAAGATCGGCGCGGAGAATGTGCGCAAGATCCTGGTGGAGGATCTCGCCATCGAAGGTGTAAAGGCCGATGCCATTCTCTCCTTTATGGCCATCACCGGCACCAATGAGGCGGTGCTCACTGCCCTGGAGGGCTACCGAGGTCAAAATGAGGTGCTGGATCAGGGCATCGATGAGCTCACAACCGTGACCAAGTACCTTTCCGACTTTGGTGTGCCTCAGGTGAACTTTGCCGTGGATCTCACCATTGCCCGGGGCCTGGATTACTACACCGGCACGGTCTATGAGACGACGCTTCTCGACCACCCGGAGATCGGCTCGGTCTGCTCCGGCGGCCGCTATGACAATTTGGCGGAATACTATATCGACAAGCAGTTGCCCGGCGTGGGTATCTCCATCGGCCTGACCAGACTTTTCTATGTCCTGGGCGAGCAGCATATGCTCAATGAAGCCATGAACATTGCCCCGGCGGACGCCCTGATTTTGCCCATGACCGAGGATCTCTCCCCGGCCATCCGCCTGGCCACGGCCTTTCGCGCCCGGGGAATCCGCACCCAGCTCTATTTTGAGAAGAAAAAGTTTAAGGCCAAGATGTCCTATGCCGACAAGCTGGCCATTCCCTACGCCGTATTCCTGGGCGAGGACGAGATCGCGGCGGGCACGTGCTCGGTGAAGGATCTGCGTACCGGCGTCCAGGAGACCGTAACCCCCGAGGAGGCCGCAGAGAAGATCCAGGCGGGCATCGAGGTATTCAACCAGGGCAAGGTCATTGTAGAGTAAGCCGCCTTGCCACACATCAACAATCCGAAAAAAGGAAGGAAATACACTATGTTTCAGTCAAGAACCCACACCTGCAACGAGCTGCGGCTGGCTGACGCCGGCAAACAAGTGACCATTGTCGGCTGGATGGAGAATGTCCGCGAGGTGGGCGCCAACTTTGCCTTTGTGGTGGTGCGGGACTTTTACGGCACCACCCAGGTGGTGGTGGAGACCGAGGACATGATGAAGCGCGTCAAGGCCCTCAACAAGGAGTCCACCATCTCCGTGACCGGCATTGTCCGGGAGCGGGCCAGCAAAAACCCCAAGCTCCCCACCGGCGAGATTGAGGTGGTACCCAGCGATATCACCGTGCTGGGCCGCTGCCGGTATAACGAGCTGCCCTTTGAGATCAACCGCAGCCGCGATGCCGACGAGACGCTTCGGCTCAAGTACCGCTATCTCGATCTCAGAAATCCGGCGGTGAAGAACAATATCATCCTCAGATGCAATGTCGTTTCAGCGCTCCGCGCCGCCATGACCGCCCACGACTTCCTGGAGATCACCACTCCCATCCTCACGGCCTCCTCTCCCGAGGGCGCACGGGACTATCTGGTGCCCGCCCGGAAGCATCCCGGCAAATTCTACGCGCTGCCCCAGGCGCCCCAGCAGTTCAAGCAGCTTCTGATGACCTCCGGCTTTGACCGCTATTTCCAGATCGCCCCCTGCTTCCGCGATGAGGACGCCCGCGGCGACCGCAGCCCCGGCGAGTTTTATCAGCTGGATATGGAGATGGCCTTCGCCGGTCAGGATGACGTCTTTGCCATCTTAGAGGACGTTTTGCCGCCCATCTTTGCCAAGTACGGCAAGTATTCCGTCGCCTCCTCCGCGCCCTTCCGCCGCATCGGCTTCACCGAGGCCATGGAAACCTACGGCTCGGACAAGCCGGATCTTCGCATTGACCTCACGGTGCAGGACTTAAGCCAGTTTGCCGACTGCGGCTTCGAGCCCTTTGCCGGCAACACCGTCAAGGCCATCGTGGTCTCCGACTGCAAGCTGGCCCGCAAGGCCATCGACAAGCTCCTGGCTGAAGTGGAGGTGCAGGCGGGCAACAAGGCCTATTGGGTGAAGGTGGACGAGAGCGGCAACCTGGCCGGCGGAATCGCCAAGTTCCTCGTGGAGCGCAAGGATGAGCTGGTGGCCACACTGGGCCTCAAGCCCGGCGACTTTGTGGGTTTCACCGCCGGCAAAAAGGGCGCGGCCCAAAAGACCGCCGGCGTGCTGCGCACCAAGCTGGGCAACGCCTGCGAGGGCCACATGGACAAGGAGCGCTACGAGTTCTGCTGGATCGTGGACTTCCCCATGTATGAGATCGGCGAGGAATCCGGTCAGCTGGAATTCTGCCACAATCCCTTCTCCATGCCCAACGGCGGTCTGGAGATTTTGGAAAAGGCGGAGCGGGGCGAGATTGATCCGCTGTCCATCACTGCCTTCCAGTACGATCTGGTCTGCAATGGTGTGGAGCTCTCCTCCGGCGCCGTCCGAAACCATGACCCCGAAATTATGATTAAGGCCTTTGAGCTGGTGCGGCTGGGTGAAGAGGACGTCAAGAGCAAGTTCCCGGCCATGTACAACGCCTTCTGCTATGGTGCGCCGCCTCATGCGGGCATCGCTCCCGGCGTGGATCGCATGGTCATGCTCCTGGCCGGCGAGGATTCCATCCGCGAGATCATTCCCTTCCCCATGAATAAGAATGCCCAGGACATTATGATGGGCGCGCCGTCCACCGTGGAGCAGAAGCAGCTGGATGAGCTGCACATCGCCATCACGGCCCGGGAGGAGTAAGCGCTCGGCATGGAACAAGCGATGGAAGAGATCTACCACTCCCTGGGCGTCAGCGCCCAGGTGTACCAATTTGGGGAGGCGCTCCTGGAGCGCCTCCACCCGCGTTTTGAAGCCATCGACCGTATGGCGGAGTATAACCAGGGCAAGGTGCTCCTGGCCATGCAG
>CALXCW010000049.1 GCA_944386905.1 uncultured Oscillospiraceae bacterium | reverse complement strand
ATGGGCGTGGTGACGGAGTATTCTCTGCCGGGCCAGCTGCTGGGGCATCTGGTAATGGGGGCACAGGAGGTGGGAGAAATCTGCGCCGCCCTGGGGATCGACGGAGAAAAGACGGTGCTCTTGCAGCACTTGCTCCTCTCTCACCATGGACAGATGGAGTTCGGCGCGGCAGTTCTGCCCCAGTGTGCCGAGGCAGAGCTGCTGGCTGCCATTGACCATATTGACAGCCGCATGGAAATCTACCGTGAAACCATGGAGACCACGCCCGAGGGGCAGTTCTCCCAGCGTATTTTCGCGCTGGAGCGGCGGGTCTATCATCACAATCTGCCCAAGGGCGGCGAGCAGTCACCCCAAGCGTGAACAAAAGCAACTGCCTTCCCGGCTCAAGGCTCGGAAGGCAGTTGCTTTTAAGCGGGGGTTGTGTATACCACCCAGTCCAGCGCCGGATTGAGACCGGATGCTGCGCCGCGGGAGGCATAGAGCGCATAGGTTTTGAAGAGTACCGGGCAGAGATACCCCTGCTCCAGCATGCGCTTGTGGAGGTCATAGGCGTTGCCGCTGTTTTCCAGCATAGCCGAGCAGAGGCTCAGCATAGTGCCGTTGGCGATACCGCCATAGGCTGCCGCGCCGCCCTCTCGGAAAAAGACGCCCAGGTCAAAATTCGGGGAGAGACGGATTTCGCCATAGTAGAGATCGTAGTTGCCGTAGAGCAGGGCGGAGCGGTAATCGCTCTCTTCCAACGCCTCCACGGTGACGTCCCAACCCAGTGCATTGAGGCTGTCGGCAATGCGCTGCGCGCTCTGTACCCGCTGATGATTGCCGGCGTTGACGATCATTTTGCCGCCCACGCTGACGGGATAGCCGTCTACATAGACGTCCAAGATCCCATCCTCGGTGTAGTCTTCCACCTGCGCCTCCTCCATCAGGGCTTGAAAAGCCTGGAGATCCAGGTCGAAATCAGCGGCGAGACCGGCGTCATAGTAGGGCGATTGCGGCGCGGCAGGTAGCGGCGTAGCCTGGGCGAAGCCGCCCAAATCCTTGGCTACGATGGTATCGCGGTCGATGGCGAAGGTGACGGCGGCCCGGATGGCCCGATGGGAAAAGACATCGGAATTGGTGTTGAAGCCTACATATTGCATCACCGTGGTGGGGCAGCTCCAAAGTTCATAGTCCGTTTCATTGTGGTAGGTGGCATAGGCTGTCGAGTTGGGATCGGTGCAGACCAGATTGACGGAGTTATATTCAAAATGGTCGCGGATATCGGTGGAGGTCGTACAGCTGACAAGCGTCACTTGGTCGTAGCCCAGAGGCAGCGTATCGCCCCACCACTGGGGAAAGACCTTGAGCATGGTACCGCCGCTGTAGGAGAAGGGGCCCGTGCCGTCGGGGACTTCGTCCTCACCGGTGTCGGTACGCACGATGGGAAAGTCCAGCAGCACAGCCACGGACTCGATACTGGTATCCGTGGTAATGACCACGGTGGAATCGTCTTGCGCCGTCACACCGGAAAAGTGGCGAAAGCGCCCGGCGTAGTAGTCGCTGTCCCGGGCCATGGTATAAGAGTAGACCACGTCGGCGGCGGTGAGCGCTGCACCGCTGTGAAAGCGCACGCCGCTTTTCAGGGTGATGGTGGTGGTAAGTCCGTCGTCGGAGACGCTGACGGACGCAGCCAAAACCGGTTCAGCGGCGAATTGACTATTGACAACAAAAAGAGGTTCATAGAGGAAGCAGAAAATGGTGCGATTGGTGAGCCCCTCGCAGGTATATGGATTGAGACCGTAACTGGCCTGGTATGCCAGGCGCAGCGTATCGGGCGCCTCCACCTCTGTGAGAACGCTTTCCGAAGCCATTTCATCCTCCTGCATATCCTCCTGCTCCGGCGTGTCGTCGGTTTGGCTGGAGGAGAAGAGGGCAGCGAAACGTCCCCAGGGAGAGCTTTCGGAGCAGCCGGCCAGCAGGCAAAGGCACAGCGCCAGAGCCAGAAGCTTTGCAAAACGGCGATTCAAAGAAAACACCTCACTTGAGCATTATCACGCCGGCCAGAGAGCCCCGCCGATCACCCACCCGGCGGTGAGACCAGTAGCGGTCACACAGGCAGGCGGTGCAGTCCGGGCTGATGTCCACATTTGTCACGCCTGCCCTGGATAGCCAGAGCGCGTTGAGCGCTTTGAGATCCACATGGTATTTGGCGCCACGGGGTTCCACGGCAGCCCTCGCTTCATCGCCCAGTGCGGCCATCATGGCTGCGGGTACGTCGCCGTCGGTTTCAAAGCAGCATTTACCGATACAGGGGCCGATGGCGGCGCGGATATCACCGGGGCGGCAGCCATAGGCATCGGCCATGGCAGCCACGGCTTTGGCTGCGATTCCGGCAGCGGTGCCGCGCCATCCGGCGTGTACCGCGCCAATGGCGCGGCGCACCGGGTCAAAGAGCAATATGGGGGTACAGTCGGCGCTGAAGGTCACCAAGGCCACACCGGGCACGTTGGTGATCTGTCCGTCGCAGACTGCTTCGGTTTCCCGGAAAAGGCCCTCACCACGATGGCTTGCGTCCACGCGGCGGATCAGATCGGTGTGGCGCTGCATGGGAAAGACTGTATCCTCCGGGGAAAAGCCCAGGGCGTCAGCGAAAATCTTGTAGTTTTTCAACACGTTTTCCGGCGAATCACCCCGGTGGATACCCAGATTTAGCGAGGCGAGGTAACCCTGGCTCACACCGCCCAGGCGAGTGGAAAAGCCGTGGGCCGCGCCGGAAAGGGAATCGGCCACGGAATACACCAAGGTGCCTTTTGTAATGGTATGAAACATGGCGATTCCCTCCGAAAGACGGTTATTTCCCAGCCAAATCCTTGTCCAAGCAGCAATTCTTATACTTTTTGCCGCTGCCGCAGGGGCAGGGATCGTTGCGGCCTACCTTGGCCTTGCGCACCTGCGGCTGACGCTTGACGGTCTTGTCGCCGGCGCCGCCTTCGCTGGTTACCTTGGCCACCTTTTCACGCTTGAGCTCTGTCTGGGGCCTGACCTGCACCAGGAACATCCGCCGCACGATCTCCTCGCGGATGGAGGCGATCATGTTCTCGAACATCTCGTAGCCTTCGCGCTTGTATTCCACTACCGGATCGTTCTGTCCGTAGGCTCTCAGGCCGATGCCCTGGCGGAGATCGGTCATGGCATCCAAATGATCCATCCAATATTCGTCCACGACGCGCAGTGTGACCACGCGCTCCAGCTCCCGCATCACCGGGGCGGTGAGGGTAGCTTCCTTCTTGGAGTAATAGGTTTGAAGAAGGGAGAGGAGATCCTCTTCTGCCTGCTCCTTGGTGAGAGCGGCCAGGGCTGCATCGTCATAGCTCCACGCGCCCTTGGGGAAGAAGATCCCCTCAAAGGAGGCGAGAAGGCTCTGGAAGGCGGCGCGGTCAATATGGGGCTGTTCTCCAAAGGCGGCATGGATGTGGCTGGAGACCACCAATTCCATCATGTGAGCGATCTGCGGCTGGAGATCCTCGCCGTCCAAAACCTGGCTGCGCTGGCCGTAGATCACCTTGCGCTGGGTGTTCATCACGTCGTCGTACTCGAGGACGTTTTTCCGGGTCTGGTAGTTACGGCTCTCCACATTCTTTTGGGCGTTTTCAATGGCGCCGGAGAGGATCTTGGCGTCAATGGGGGTGTCCTCGTCCAGCCCCATGGTTTCCATCATGCCCTTGATCCGGTCGGAGCCGAACAAGCGCATGACGTCATCCTCCAGGGAGAGGTAGAAGCGGGTCTCACCGGGATCGCCCTGGCGGCCGGAACGGCCGCGGAGCTGATTGTCGATCCGGCGGGACTCGTGGCGCTCGGTGCCCACGATAAACAGGCCGCCGGCGGCGCGTACCTGCTCGGCCTCTTCGCAGATCTCGGCCCTGTGGGCTTCATAGGCATCCTGAAAGGCTTTGCGGGCCTCAAGGATAGCGGGATCCTCTGTCTCGGAATAGGCGTTGGCCTCCACAATAAGCTCTTCTGCCATGCCGCTCTTGCGCAGCTCATTCAGGGCCAGATATTCGGCGTTGCCGCCGAGCATGATATCGGTGCCGCGGCCGGCCATATTGGTGGCAATGGTCACGGCGCCCAGTTTACCGGCCTGGGCCACGATCTCGGCTTCTTTCTCATGGTGCTTGGCATTGAGAACGTTGTGGGGTACGCCCTCTTTCTTGAGGAGCTTGCTGAGCAGTTCGGATTTCTCGATGGAAATGGTGCCTACCAGCACTGGCTGGCCCTTTGCATGGCATTCCTTGATCTGCTGGATGACGGCGCGGAATTTTCCGGCTTCAGTTTTATAGACCACATCGGGGTGGTCGATTCTTGCGATGGGTTTATTGGTGGGGATTTCCACCACATCCAGGTCGTAGATACCCATAAATTCTTCGGATTCGGTGAGTGCCGTACCAGTCATACCGGAGAGCTTGGCATAGAGCCGGAAGAAGTTCTGGAAGGTGATGGTAGCCAGGGTCTTACTTTCGTTGGCAACGGTGACGCCTTCCTTGGCCTCGATGGCCTGATGGAGGCCCTCGTTGTAGCGGCGGCCATACATCAGGCGGCCGGTGAATTCATCGACGATGATGACCTGGCCGTCTTTGACGACATAGTCGATATCCCGCTTCATAATGCCTCGCGCCTTCATGGCCTGGTTGATATGGTGGGCCAGAGTGGCGTTTTCAGGGTCGGAGAGGTTTTCCACCTGGAAATATTCCTCGGCCTTGGCGATGCCCTGAGCCGTGAGGGAGACGGTGCGGGCCTTCTCATCGACGATGTAGTCGCAGTCGTACTGATCCTGTTCCTCTTTTTCGTCGGTGGAGGCAAAGACCATTTTTTTCAGCCGGGAGACGAAGAAGTCGGCCATTTCGTAGAGCTTGGTGGAGGCCTCGCCCTGGCCGGAGATGATCAGAGGCGTCCGGGCCTCGTCGATGAGGATGGAGTCCACCTCGTCGACAATGACAAAATTGTGGCCACGCTGCACCATCTCCTGCTTGTAGATGGCCATGTTGTCCCGGAGGTAGTCAAAGCCAAGCTCGTTGTTGGTGCAGTAGGTGATATCGGCGGCATAGGCAGCACGGCGCTGGGCGGCGCTCAGGCCGTGGATGATGAGGCCCACCTGCAGACCCATGAAGCGGTAGACCTTGCCCATCCACTCCGAGTCGCGCTTGGCCAGATAGTCGTTGACGGTGACGATATGCACGCCCTTGCCGGTGAGAGCATTGAGGTAGGCGGGCAGAATGGCGACCAGCGTCTTGCCTTCACCGGTTTTCATCTCGGCGATGCGGCCCTGATGGAGGACAATTCCGCCGATGACCTGTACGCGGTAAGGCCGCATGCCCAAAACCCGATCGGCAGCCTCGCGGCAGGCCGCAAAGGCCTCGGGGAGAATGTCGTCGAGGGTGGCGCCCTGGTTGAGCCGCTGACGGAATTCGTCGGTCTTGGCCTTGAGTGCGTCGTCGGAGAGCTGGCGGTAAGAATCCTCCAGCGCCATCACTTGATCGACCAGGGAGGAGAATTTCTTAATTTCCCGCTCAG
The DNA here is from genome assembly GCA_944386905.1 of uncultured Oscillospiraceae bacterium. GTDB lineage: Bacteria > Bacillota > Clostridia > Oscillospirales > Oscillospiraceae > Avoscillospira. Next base: position 5,501 of record CALXCW010000049.1, on the reverse strand, counting down.
AGCGGGTGCCGAAGAGCTTATTGAGAAGTCCCATGTATGTCAAACCTTTCCATGGATAAAATCAATTAGGAGGATTATAGCACAAACAGACGGCTAAAAAAAGGCTAATGTGTGAACAAATGCGGTTCGGTAAAGAATTTTCCTTGAAATTGCACAAAATCGGCGGCGCAGGCACAGAGCCGGCCGCCGAAATGCCTTGCTTATTTAATAGAAAAGCCGCTTGGCGATTTCCTCCCTGAATTTTTTGCGCTTGGCCACCACCCGGGCGGCGGCTGCCAGCACCCAGCAGGAGATCATAGCGTAGGGCGCCCAAATAAATTGGAGTTTGCCGAGATATAAAGCGATCACCAGCTCCACCGCCATAGCACAGATGCCGGCCACCAGCAGCACCAGAGCCACGCGGTTGAGAAGATCCCGTCCCCAGCGCTGGCGAAACAGGAACACCAGTAACTCCAGGGAGGCTGTGGCGACGACAGTCAGCGGCAGAGCCAGGGGAAAGAACCAGTCGCCGCCGGAGAAGTGACAGATTCCCAGAAGATACAGGCAGCAAGCCAGGCCATCTAGCCCTAAAAATACCATCCGCCGGTAGCGGCGTGCCGCCAGCGGCGGCAGCAGCCAAACCATGAGCATCACCAGGGCGCCGAATACGTAGAATGACCACGACAGAGCGCCGTCCATCAAAAGGTCGCACAGCAGCGTGATCAGAATGGGCAGAGTCAGCACGATGGCCACCAGCGCCGCGGCAAATTGCCGGTCGACCCGGCGAAGAATGACATCCATGTGCTTGGGATAGGGCCTGGTGGAGGGCTCACGCCAGGGGTCAGCGGGGTTGATGACTTCCGTATTGCAAAGGGGGCAGCGCCGCTCACTGGGGGCGAGCTCCACGCCGCAGTTGACGCAGTAAGACATTGAGCCACTCCTTTCTCACGCTTCGGGATGGTTGTTGCTCTCAACCTTTACCGGGACACCTTGACGCACCAGTGTGCGGAAAAAGCCCCGGGGCAAGTCGGTCTCCTGGATGGTGCTGGTGAAGGTGAGCTGGGCCATGCCGCCATAGGAAATGGCGGCCAGCACCACGCGGTTTTCTGAGAGGGGGCCGAGCATCATATCCATTCTGGTTACATAGCGGCCCATCTCCGCGGGCAGACGTACCAGACCCAGGTTGCTCAGGCAGGTGGAGGTGATGCGGTCGCCTACCTGATGGAATGCCAAGCGCATCACCAGATTTTTTACAGACAGCGGCACCAGCCGCAGTGCCAGGCTTTGCTCCGTGCGGACGTTTTGAGAAAACCGGGCACAGAGATTCTTTTCTGTGGCCTCCAGCGTCATCTGGCAGTGGACAATCTGGGTCAGCTCCTCCATGGTATAGTGCCCCAGCCGGGGGTCAATGCCTGGGTTGACATACAGCGCGAAGTTCCGCACCGTCTCACTGGGGAAAAAGCTGCGCAGATTCACCGGTACGCAGACTTTCACCGGCCGGAGCTTTTTCACACGCCGGACGGTGCGACGCTGCATCTCGTCCAGCGTTGCGAGGAGTACGGCGGTGAGGTATTCCGTTACCGAGGCCCCGTAGCTGCGGGCTTGTTCGCGCAACTTGTCGACAGGACACATGCCTGTGATGACATGGATCACCTCCGGCGGCTCGTCGGTGCCCTGGACGTGGTAGGCCGCTTGCTCGGCCCGGGGGAGGGTCTCCCGTTTGGCGTAGCGCAAAAAAGCGTCCTCCAGCTCTTCGGGACGGTGGGGGGCGCCGCAGTCGAGAATGCCGTTGCCCCTGGGGATGACCGCGCCGTATTTCAGGCGCAGATATTCAGCCACCAGCGTCTTGAGATAAATGAGGCCGCCGGTGCCGTCGGTGAGCACGTGGAAAAATTCCGCCGCAATGCGGCAGTCGTGGTAGCGGACGCGGAAGAGAAAGCCGTCGTTCTCCTTGCGGTTCATCACCACACAGGGGTTTACCACATCCGGCTGCACGGCGGGCGCCTGGTCTGTGTGCTGGAGATAGAACCAGAAGAAACCCCTTCGGAGCCGCACAGAAAAGGCTGGGAAGCGGCGAGTGGTGGAGATTACCGCCTGTTGCAGAACTTCGGGATCGACCGGTTCAGAGAGATTGGCGGAGAAGCGAAACATGGCCATCCAGCTGCGGCGCATGGCGGCGGGGTAGATCTTAGCGGCGTTGTCCAGCCGGATCCAACCTTTTTTGAGAATATCGTCAGCCATGGGGCGTCACCTCCAACAGGCTTCGGATTTCCCGGAGTGCCGCGGCGGCCTCCGGGCCGGTGTAGAGAGGATAGGCATGCCACATCCCCGGTTCGATGTGCAGGCAGCTTTCCACGCCGCTCTCCAGGAGCTTTTGGTGGAGGCGGCGGGAGTCGTCCAGCAGAATTTCATCGCCGCCTACGAAGATGTTGCAGGGAGGAAACTCCCGCAGGTCGCCCAGCAGCGGCGAGACCAGAGGCTCGTCGCGCAGATCGCCGGCGTAGAGCGCGGCATAGTGATCCAGCTCCTCTCTCGTGAGACAGACGTCTACATCCCGCTTGGTCTCGTAGCTCTCGCCCTGGAGGGTGAGGTCTGTCCAGGGGGAGATGGGAATGAGCCGACCGGGGAGGGGCAGGCCGTAGAGCCGCAGCAACAGGCAGAGAGAGAGAATCAGTCCGCCGCCGGCGGATTCGCCGATGAGAGTGATATGGGCTGGGTCATAGTGCTGTTCCAGCAGGTATCGGTAGGCGGTCAGAGCATCGTAGACTGCAGCCGGATAGGGATCCTCCGGCGCCAGATGGTAGGCGATACAGAGTGTCCGCACAGCGGTTTTCGCGGCCAGAGCGCTGGCGAAGCCGGAGGCATAGCGGATACTGCCGGCCACATAGCCGCCGCCGTGGAGGTAGAGAAGTACCCGCGGATCCTCCAGTGCCGCCTCCATGGGGAACGCCCAGCAGGCCTCAAAGTCCTCCAGGGTGAAGGTTTCCAGACGCACCTTCGGGCCCACAATGCGGCTGCCCAGTTCTCCCAGCGCCTCTTGGAGGCTGCGGCTGCCCGGGATGGAGGAGCGGGTCAGAATGGGCTTGAGCAGGCGGATCTGCTCACGAATAACAGATGAGACAAAGCTGGGCATGGCGGCTCCTCTCTCCCGCCGGAGCGGGATGTTCTTAAAATATAGTATACCACAAACTGGACGGGAAGGGAATGGCGGTTTATAATGGGGGGACATTCCCAGCGCCCGACAGCTTTACAACGGTGAAAAATTATGTTAACATACACCTATGCCTTTGGCAAATCCGAAAAAGAGAAAAGGAGTTACCCATGAGACGATTGTTTACGGCTCTGGCGGCCACGGCGCTCTCTGCGAGCCTTTTGCTGTCTGCCGCAGCCGCTTCGGGCACAGTGCTGCGGCAGAGCGACCTCTCTCTGGCCGACGATCTGGCACTTACCGCCCACTACGTCCAGCAGGATGGCACGGTGAAAGAGCATTTGCTCACCTATCGCCCCGGCGGCGATGTGATGCCCATGGTAGTCTATGGCGATACGCTCTATGGCCGCAGTACCATGGACTACATAGAAGCGTATCTCTCCCAAAAAGGCTACACAGCGGTGGGCGCTGTCAATGCGGCATTTTTTGACATGTCCACCGGCATCCCCTACGGCATGCTGGTCACTGACGGTATTCTCCGCACCAGCGGCAACGTCAATACCGTGGGCATCTGGGCCGACGGTACCGTTGAGATCGGACGGCCTAATTTGAAACTGAGCGTCACCTACGGCGACAAGACGATGGATTTCAATTACAACAAGGCGCTCAGCACCACCAATGGTTTTTGCCTCTACTCCCAAGACTATGACTATGTGACCAAAAATACGCTCAAAGGCTATTATCTTATCCTGGAGGCAGATGAAAACACGCTCACGCCCAGCTGTACTGTGGAAGCCACGGTGGCCGGTGTGGTGGAGGATGTGACCCTTACAGACATCCCCGAGGACGGCTTCCTTCTGGGCATTGCCATGAATACCGTCTATGCCTCCACCTTGGATGCGGTAAAGGAGCTCAAGAAAGGCGACGCCATCACCATCTCCACTTCAGTGGACAAGGGATGGGAAGACGTGGCCTACACGGTGGGCGGCGGGGAGATGCTGGTGGAGAACGGCAAGGCCAACACCAGCTTTACCCTGGACAGCGCCGAGAAGCAGGTGGCCAGAACGGCTTTGGGCCTCACATCCGGCGGCGAGGTGGTGGTCTACACCGTGGATAAGGGCAACGGCTCCGACGGCATGACGCTCCCCGAACTTGCCCAGCGGATGAAGGATCTGGGCTGTGTTACGGCGGTGAACCTGGACGGCGGCGGCTCCACCTGTGTGGGTGTCACCCAGCCCGGCGACACCGATTTTACCACGGTAAACAGCCCCTCCGACGGCAAGCAGCGCGAGTGCGCCAACTATCTTTTCTTCGTCCGTCCCACTCAGCGTGCCGGTACGGCTACGGCTCTGTACCTCTACCCCTATGACGCAGCGGTGCTCCCCGGCGGTCAGGTGGAGATGACGGTGAAAGCCGCGGATCGCAACTACATGGCGGCCTCGGTACCGGGCAGTGTCCAGTACACCGCCGTAGGCGGCACCATGGACGGCAATGTCTTTACAGCCTCCAGCACCGGCACAGCGACGGTGCGGGCTACCGCCGGCGGTATTAGCGGTCAGGCGGATATCCTGGTAGTGGAGAGTCCTACGGATATCTCCATCTGCCGTGAAGCGGACGGCAAGGCCCTGCAGCAACTGGTGGTGGAGATGGAGACCACCGTGGATCTCACGGCCAAGGCCACCTATCTCGGCGCAGAGGTAGCTGCCCAGGACACTTCCTTTACTTGGGAGGTGTCGCCCGAGGTGGGCAGTGTGGATGAAAACGGCCTGTTCACTGCCGGTGCGGACAATGCCAAGGGCGAACTGACGGTTACCTGCGGCGACAAGACCGTGACCATTGAGGTGGAGGTGAAGGGCAATCCTTTCGTGGACACCAAGACCCATTGGGCCAAAGAATATATCACGGAGCTCTACTTTGAAGGTGTGCTCCAGGGTTCCCACAATGCCGCCGGCGAGCTGGTCTACCGGCCCGATGACTCCATGACCCGCCAAGAGTTTATTGTGTCGCTGATTCGTTGGCTCGGCGTGGACACGGCCCAGTATGCCGATGTGACGCTGCCCTTTGCCGATTCCGACCAGATTTCCAGCTGGGCCCAGGAGGCAATGAAAACCGCCTATCGCCTGGGCTATCTCACCGGAAGCGGCAGCGGCGAAAAGCTCTATGCCAATCCCACCGATACGATTACCCGAGAGGCTGCCATGACCATTCTGGCGAGAACCGCCCAGCTGGAGTCGGACTCTGACGCTTTGGCGCAGTTCTCTGATGCCGCGGCGGTGTCCGGCTGGGCCAAGCCGGCACTGACGGCCATGGTGGAGCTGGAGGTGATTAACGGCTCTGGCGGTCAGCTTCGGCCCCAGGGCAATGTCACCCGCGC
>CALXCW010000048.1 GCA_944386905.1 uncultured Oscillospiraceae bacterium | reverse complement strand
ACGGCCCCTTCCGAATGAACCTGCCTGGTGTGGCCATCAATAATCGCAACTGGCCCAAGCTCATCCTGGTGGGGCGGTGGTGGTCGTGCACCGTCGCGGCGCTCTGGCCGCTGGCAGCCTTGGCGCTGGGCAGTCTCTTCCCGCAGCTCTGGCAATGGGCGGAATTGCCGCTGGCGCTGCTCGTTACCCTGGGCGGGCTGTTTGTTCCCATGTGCCTGGTGGGAAAGCGATATGAATGAAAAATACCGTGGGAAATCGCATCCCACGGTATTTTTTTATGGCGATTGGAGCGCCGGAATCCGCACCTCGGTAAAAGGCTCTTCTCCTTGCATCACCGTGAAGCGGTACACCGGCTGGTAAAATCCCTTGGTGTCTGACTGGTAGGTGATAGTGCAGGCCGTCACCGTGACCGCCAGGGGCTGGTGGGAGGCAAAGGTGACGGCGCCGTCAAATTCCCCACGGGTCATGCGGTCATAGGCCTCCGCCTGGGGAAGGAGCGGCTCCTCCCGCTGAGGCGTCAGCGCCAGCAGGTGGTTTTCCACCCGCTCCAGAAATCCGTCCTGGACATGGCATTGAAGCTCCCCGCCGTAGACCACATCCCCCACGGGCAAGAAGTCTGCCGTAAAGCGGTAAATTTCCGAATCTTCCTGGGAAAAGACCGCGCCCTCGGGCACCGCGATTCCAAGCTGGGCGAGAAGTTCCCGCAGCCCTGCCTCACTCCCCTCCAAAACCGCCGGCGGTTCACCCAGGCGATAGATGTAGCTGCTGTCGCGGTAGTCCACCGAGAGGGTGTCGCCGGAGGAATGGTTGGCGAAATAGGTCATGTCGTCGTAGTAGTAGGCGTCGGGGAAGGTGATGCCCGCCCTCTGGGCGAAGGCTGCGGCAAAGTCCTCGCAGCTTTCCTTGGTGAGGGACTCTGTCCGGTAGACCATGGCCGTCCCGGCGTCATCCGTAAGGTCGCAGGCCAGCGTCCAGGAGACTTCGGAGAGGTCGGCGCGGTAGGACGGGGCACAGGAGAGGTTTCCGTAGGGCTTTAAGGCATAGACGGCAAAGATCCCGCCGATGGCCAGGCAGAAGGCCGCCGGGCAGGCAAGGTAGGGAAGCCACCGCCGCGCCGTTTGCCGGGCATGGAGCAAAAGCACGACCATCACCAGGCAGTAGCCCAGGGCACAGCCCAGGGTGTTGGTGAAGAGGTCGTCCACATCGAAGGTGCCCCGCCCGGTTGCCAACTGCAAGGCCTCAATGGCCAGAGAGGTGAAAAAGCCCACCGGCACGGTGAGATACCACCGCCGGAAGGGGCGGAAGGCCAGGGGCAGCAGCAGTCCCAGGGGCACAAAGGCCGCCACGTTTAAGAGCACCAAAAGCCAGTTTTTCACCGAAAAGCTGTTCCAAGCCTCCCGCCAGGCGCGAAACAAATGAAAATTGGTGACGGCGCCGAAGGCCTCCCGCCCGGTAAGGGTCATGCTGCAAAGCGCTGCTAAATACCCGGCCAGCAGCGCCAGCACCACGGCGCGCTTCCAGGGGAAGGCGCGCCCCTGCCGCCGCAGAACCGCATAGACCACGGTGGCGGCTGCCAGCACCAGGCAGACCACGGCGATCGCGAGGGCGCCGTCCTGCCGCACCAGCTGGAAAATATATGAGACGTATTCGTGCATCGCATTCGCTCCTTTCTCTGTTCCTTGGAAAAGACGGCAAAACCCGCGCCTTGGTTCTCAATCACGGAGAATTTGCTGCCAACACTTCCTCGGCCAGCGCCAGGAAGCGCTGGAGCAAGGGCGTTTTGCGGTCGGTGTGATACATGGCGCCCATGGTGATGGGAGGCAGATCCTCAATGGGGCGATAGCACAGCCGGGGATTGCGCAGCGGCGGCAGATCCGGCATGACCATATAACAATATCCTGCCTCAGCCATGGTGTAGGCAATTTGCCAATTGTCGCAAAAGAGCATCTCCTCCGGCCGCCGTCCGGCAATGTATTGGCTCTGAACGGCTGAGAGCGCAGGCGGATAGATCTGTGGCGGACAGACGGCGATACGTCCGCTGTGGCGCAGGGCATCCGCCGTCAGCGAAGGCGCCGTGGCCTGGGGAGCGTCCTGGGCACAGATCAGCGAGATGGGGCAGGAGAGCAGCGGACGAAAGGCAACCTTGGAAGGGAGCTCGTTTTGCAGAGAAAAGAGCACCTGCAGATCGCCGTCGGTGAGGAGGTTTTCCAGTGACGCCGCAGGGATCAGCCGCACCATGGGCACCACCTGGGGGCAGACCTGGCGCAGCGCCCGCAGCACAGGCTGTAAGAGCTGTAGCTCCAGGAAATTGTGGCAGCCGATTCCAAGAATCTCTGGCAGAGCAGTCTGGCATTCCTGCATCCGTGCCCGGGAGAGCCCCATCAGCTTGAGAATTTCCCCGGCGTATTGCCAAAACAGCTGCCCTGCCTGGGTCAGCTGCACCGTCTTGCTGGTGCGGTGAAAGAGCTTCACCCCCAGCTCGTCCTCCAGCGTGCTCACCTGGTAGCTCACGGCAGGCTGGGTGATCCGCAGCTGTTCCGCCGCTCGAGAAAAGTTGAGAAAATTCGCCACGGCCAAGAAGCATTCCAATTGGGTGTTGTTCATGGCATACCATCCTAAAAAAATTTTCAATAAAAATTCTTTATATATAATAACAGATTTGAATTTCACATGCAAGATAGATTGTGGTATAAAAGGTGAGGTACGAAACAGTTTGAGGCGAAACCATTTTGAGAAAGGAGGCCGGGTATGGGCGTCGATCCCAAGAAAATGCTGATGGAGAGCCGATGGATCTCCGTGCAGCTGGAGCAGATCACTGACCGGGGGCTGGCACTGCAGGGTTTTACCACGGCCCAGGCCAACGTGCTGCTCTACATTCTCCACCATGCGGATCATGGCACATCCCTTACGGCCATGCACCGGGAATTTGGCTATTCCATGCCGTCGCTTTGCAGCATATTAAAGCGGCTGCGCCAAAATGGCCATGTGCGTGTGGAGCCCTGCCCAGGGGACGAGAGGCGCAAGCTCCTCTATCCCACGGGGCAGGCCGAAGCACTGGGGCCCTTTCTCGAGGAGGCGCTGAGCAGCTCCTTTCGGCGCATCTATCGTGGCTTTTCTGACGAAGAGCTCCAGGAGCTGGATCGGCTGCAAAAGAAAATGGTTGAAAACTTGGGCGTGCCCGGCGGCACGTCCCATCCATGTCAGGAGGCGTAATACTGTGAAACAAGTTCTACGGCAGCTCAAACAATACAAAAAAGATACTTTTTCCTGTATCGGGCTGACGGCGTTGGAGGTGGTCATGGAAATCCTTCTGCCCTTTGTCACGTCAATGATTATTGACCGAGGGTTGGACGCCGGCAATCTGCCGGTGGTCTACCGCCTGGGGGCGGTGATGGTGATTATGGCCTTCCTCAGCCTGGCCTTTGGCGCTCTGGCCGGTAAATTTGCCGCCAGCGCCGCATCAGGCTTCTCAGCCAATCTCCGCGAGGCCATCTACCGCAATATTCAGACCTTTTCCTTTTCCAATATCGACAAATTCAGCGTGCCCGGCCTGGTGACCCGCATGACCACAGATATCACCAATGTGCAAAATGCCTTTATGATGATCATTCGCATCGCGGTACGTGCGCCCTTGATGCTGGTGTTCAGCTTTGCCATGTGCCTGTACATCAGCCCCCGGCTCAGCAGTATGTTCCTCATCGCGGTGGCCTTTCTGCTTGTGGTGATCGGCGGCATTATGGTGGTGACGCTGCGGATCTTCAATCAGGTTTTTCAAAAGTACGACGACCTGAACGCCTCGGTGCAGGAGAATATTTCCGCCATCCGGGTGGTAAAGGCCTTTGTTCGCGAGGATTACGAGGACAATAAGTTTGCCAAGGCGGCGCAAAATCTCTACCGGCTCTTTACCAAGGCTGAGGGACTGCTGGCCTTCAACAACCCAGCCATGATGGTGGCGGTGTACTTCTGCATCATCTCTGTGTCTTGGTTTGGCGCAAAGTTCATTGTGGAGGGGAGCCTCTCCACCGGCGATCTCACCAGTCTTTTCAGCTACATTATGTCTCTTTTGATGAGCTTGATGATGCTCTCCATGGTGGTGGTAATGATCTCCATGTCCCTGGCCAGCATTCGCCGTATCGGCGAGGTACTTGCCGAGACCCCTGATCTTTGCCAGCCGGAGCAGCCGGTAAGCGAGGTGAAGGACGGCCGCATTGACTTCTACCATGTGAACTTCTCCTATAAACATGGCAGCGGCAAGAACGCGCTGAGCGACATTGACCTGCATATTGCCTCCGGTGAAACCATCGGCGTCATCGGCGGCACCGGCTCGGGCAAATCCAGCCTGGTGAATCTTATCTGCCGGCTGTACGATGTGAGCGAGGGCCGGGTCAGCGTAGGCGGTGTGGATGTGAGGAAATACGACATGGAGACGCTGCGCAACCAGGTGGCCGTGGTCTTGCAGAAAAATACCCTCTTCTCCGGCACTATTGTCGACAATCTCCGTTGGGGCAATCCCGACGCCACTGAGGCGGAATGCATCGAGGCCTGTAAGGCAGCCTGTGCCGATGAGTTTATCGACCGCATGCCTGAAGGTTACCACACTCGGATTGAGCGTGGCGGCGCCAACGTCTCCGGCGGTCAGAAGCAGCGGCTGTGCATTGCCCGGGCGCTGCTGAAAAATCCCAAGGTGCTGATCCTCGACGACTCTACTTCCGCCGTGGATACTGCCACCGACGCCAAGATCCGCGCCGCCTTTGCCAAAAAGATCCCCGGCACCACCAAGCTCATTATTGCCCAGCGCATCTCCAGCGTGGAGCACGCAGACCGAATCCTGGTGCTGGATGAGGGCCGAATCAACGGCTTCGATACCCATGAAAATCTGCTCAAGACCAATGCCATCTATCGGGAGATCTATGAATCCCAGATGCAGGGCGGCGGCGACTTCGATCAACCCGCGTAAAAGGAGGCGGCATACCATGGATCAAAAACTGAAAAAAGCCTCGCCCATGAAGGTGTTGAACCGCGTCCTGCGGTATATGCTTCAGTGGTATAAGTGGCAATTCTGCCTGGTGGTCGTGTGCATTCTGATCAATGCCACAGCTTCGGTGGTGGCGGCCACCTTCCCGCAGAAGCTGGTGGACAGCTATATTACCCCCATGCTGGCCTCGGGCAGCCGGGATTTCAGCGCCTTGGCCCGGGATGTGTTCCAGCTGGGCTGTATCATGGCCCTGGGTGTCCTGGCCTCCTATCTCTTCAACCGCATCATGGTCAATGTCAGTCAGGGCACGATGTGCCACCTCCGATGCGATCTCTTCAATCGCATGGAGGCATTGCCCATCAAGTATTTTGATACCCATGCCCATGGCGACATCATGTCCGTCTACACCAACGACATTGACACCCTCCGCCAGCTCATGGGGCAGAGCATTCCCCAGACCATCAACTCCGGGGTTACCATGGCGGCAACACTGGTGACCATGTTGATTCTCAACCCCGCCCTCACCATCATCTCCATTCTCACGGCATTGGTGATGCTCCAGGTGACGTCCAACTTCTCCAAGCGCTCCAGTAAATACTATATCCGGCAGCAGAAGGATCTGGGCGCTGTGGATGGCTTTATCGAGGAGATGCTCGACGGCCAAAAAGTTGTCAAAGTCTTTTGCCATGAGGAGGCTGCCATTGCCGATTTCCAGAAGGTCAACGATGCGCTGTGCCATAGCGCCAACATGGCCAACCGCTATGCCAACCTGCTCATGCCCATTAACAGCAACATCGGCTGGCTGAGCTATGTGCTGGTGGCCATTGTCGGCGCGGTGCTTGGTATCAACGGCTTGGCAGGCGTTACCCTGGGTACGGTTATCACCTTTGTGGGCCTCAACAAGAGTTTCACCCAGCCAATCACCCAGGTGAGCCAGCAGGTGAATTTCGTGGTCAATGCAGCCGCCGGTGCCCAACGTGTCTTTGATCTGATGGATGAGACGCCTGAGACTGATAACGGCTATGTGGAACTGGTCAACGCCAAGATCGACGCCGACAATCAGCTGGTTGAGTCCGCCGAGCGCACCAACCTCTGGGCGTGGCGCCATCCCCATCAGGCCGACGGCACCATCACCTATACGAAGCTGGAGGGCGGCGTGGTCTTTGACGACGTGGATTTCGGCTACGACGAGGATAAGATTGTTTTGCACAATATCTCTCTCTATGCCAAGCCCGGCCAAAAGATCGCCTTTGTTGGCGCCACGGGCGCCGGCAAGACGACCATCACCAACCTTATCAATCGCTTCTACGACATTGCCGACGGCAAAATCCGCTACGATGGCATCAATATCAACAAGATCAAGAAGCCAGATCTGCGGCGGTCGCTGGGTATTGTCCTCCAGGACACCCATCTCTTCACCGGAACGGTGATGGAGAACATTCGCTATGGCAAGTTGGATGCAAGCGATGATGAGTGCATCGCGGCGGCGAAGCTCGCCAACGCCGACGGCTTCATCCGGCGGCTGCCCGACGGGTACAACACCATGCTCACCGGTGACGGCGCCAATCTTTCCCAGGGCCAGCGGCAGCTTTTAGCCATTGCCCGGGCGGCCGTGGCCGATCCGCCGGTGCTCATCCTCGACGAGGCCACTTCCTCCATTGACACCCGGACAGAAAAATTGGTGCAGGACGGCATGGACGCCCTGATGACCGGCCGAACCACCTTTGTCATTGCCCACCGCCTCTCCACGGTACGAAACGCCGACTGCATTATGGTGATGGAGCTGGGCCGGATCATCGAGCGGGGCACCCACGACGAACTCATCGAGAAGAAAGGCAAGTATTATCAGCTCTACACCGGCAATTTTGCCGACTGACGGCCCGCGAAGCGTGCACCTCGCCGGGGCCAAACAAAAGCAATCTGCGGCGCGTCCCATCCTCTGGGACGCGCCGCAGATTTTTGAGCCTGCTGCATTACAGGGCCGTCTCGCCGGTGAAGGCCAGAGCGGCCGGGCCGGTCATCACAACGCCTTCTGGGGCCAGATGGATCTGAAGGCTTCCCTCCTGGAGGCGGATTTCCACATCGTCGCCGGTATAGCCCGCTCGATGGCAGAGCACCGCCGTGGCACTGGAGCCGGTGCCGCAGGCCAGGGTGCGGCCGCAGCCACGCTCCCAGGTGCGCACCTCCACGGTGCAATTGTCCAAGATGTTGGCAAAATTGATGTTGGCTTTGCAGGGGAAGAGAGGACTGGTTTCCAGCACGGGGCCGTAACGCAGAACATCGGCGTCGGTGAAATCTCGGCCGAACACCACCACATGGGGCACGCCCATCCGGCAGGCAGAGATGGTGAAGTCCCGATCCAGTGCCCGCACCGTCAGCCGGTCGCACGTGCCTTCACCCACCATGGGAATCTCGGCGCGGTCGAAGCTGGCCCGGCCCAGATTGGCCGTGACGGTCTTGGTGCGCCCGTCCTCAGCATCGATGGTCACCTCCATCACCCCGGCCAGCGTCTCCACGGTGAAGGCCTCTTTTTTGACAATCCCAAAGTCATACACGTGCTTGGCAAAGCACCTGAGGCCGTTGCCGCACATCTCTGCCACCGAGCCGTCGTTATTGTAAAGGAACATGGCCACATCGCAGCTTGCGGAGCGGCGCACCAGCAGCCAGCCGTCGCCGCCGATACCGGTGTGGCGGTTTAAGAGTCTGGCCGCTCGCTGGGGAGTGGCATCCAGGGTGCCGTCCAGATCCTCCGTGAGGACGAAGTCGTTGCCGAGACCGTGATATTTCCAAAATTTCATAGGCGCCTCCTATTTTGCTGCCGGCAGGGTGATGGTTACCGTGGTGCCCTGGCCAAAGACCGAGTCGATGCGGATATCGCCCTGGTGCTGGTTGAGGATTTCCTTGGCGATGGACAGTCCCAGGCCCGTGCCGCCGGATTCACGGCTGCGCGCTTTATCCACCCGGTAGAACCGTTCAAAGAGCCGGGGCAGATCCTTTTCAGGGATTCCGATGCCGTTGTCGGTGACGGTGACGGTGACATGGTCACCGGCGCTGGCGGCGGTGATATCGATTTTGCCGCCGTCGGCGGTGTATTTGATGGCGTTGGACACAATGTTCATCAGTACCTGCTCGATGCGTTCGCGGTCGCCGAGAATCTCCGGCAGGTCGCTGGGACAGTTAAGGGTCAGGGTGTGGCGGTGATTTTTGGCGTCGATGGCCACGGCCTGGTGCACCGTTTTTACCGCCTCGGCGAAGGAGAACCGGGTCAGGTTCATCTCCATCTTGCCGTAGTCGAATTTGGTGAGGGTCAAAAGATCTTTGACAATGCGGGTCATCCGATCGGCCTCGCTGACGATGACGCCCAGGAAGTTTTTCTTGAGCTCCGCAGGCATGTCGTCACCGGCATCCAAGAGCGTCTCCGCGTAGGACTTGACGTTGGTCAGGGGCGTGCGCAGCTCATGGGAGACGTTGGCCACAAACTCCCGCCGGGTCTGTTCGCTCTTGCGCTGTTCGGTGACGTCGTGAATGACCACCATTACGCCGCCGCCGGTCTTGTCGGCGGAGAAGGGGGCCATGAAAAGTTCCAGCTCCCGCTCGCCCACCCGCTTCTGGCACTCGAGATATTCCGAGCGCTTGAGGGAGAGCAGGGCGTCAAAGGAGGCGTCGCCGCCAAAGACGGCCTGAAAGGTGTCCTCGCCGGTGAGCTCTTGCGCCAGCATACGGCTGGCGGCAGGGTTGTGGTGAATCACCAACCCTGCGGCACTGAAGGCTACCACACCGTCGGTCATGTGCAGGAAGAGGGTGGAGAGCTTGTTGCGCTCATTCTCTACCTGAGAGATGGTGCTCTGGAGTACTTGGGACATGTGGTTGAAGTTCCGGGTCAATAGGCCGATTTCATCCCGGCTGGTGACCTCCAGCGACTGCGACAGCTCGCCTGCGGCCACCTGACGGGTGCCGGTGGTGAGGGCGCGGATGGGGGTAATGAGTATCTGCGACAGCAGGAAGGCCAGCACCACGCAGATTCCCAGACCCAGCACCAGCGACTGGAGGATAATGGAGAAGAGACGCCCGGTCAGGGCGTTGACGGTATCCTTGTTGTCCAGTACATAGACAATGTACGTCTTGCCGCCCCCCTCGATGGGTACGGCCAGATCCATGATATTGGAGGCGATGGAGCCGCTCTGGCCTACCTCGCCATTCATGGCCGTGAGAAGGTTAGTGGTCATGGACACGGAGGTGGCCTGGTTGGAGCTGTCGAGCACCCGGCCGTCGCTGCTGAGAATGTAGACGTTACGGCGGCTGAGATCAATGCCCAGATCCGACCGGGACATCAGGAGCTCTTTCATTTGATCAGGCCCGCCGTCAGGAGCAGCGGCCAAGGTTTGGAGCTGGGCGATAAAATCCTGGGAGAAGGTTTGCTCCATTTGGAGGTAAAACTCTTCAATATAGTAATTGCCCACGCCGTTGATGAGGAACGACCCCACCACCGTCATCAGGGCCAGGATCAGCAGCACCATGATCATCACCATCTTGGTGCGCAGCGAGCGCATGGACAGACCTCCTTTCAGCGAAAGCTGGCGCGGGGATCAGCCCTCGCCGCAGTAGTAGCCCGCACCCCGGCGGGTGAGAATGATCTTGGGGTTGCCGGGGTCGTCCTCGATTTTCTCCCGGAGACGGCGCACCGCCACATCCACCGTGCGGGTGTCGCCAAAATAGGCGTAGTTCCACACCTTTTCCAGCAATTCCTCCCGGGTGCACACCTTGCCGGGAGCAGAGAAGAGCCGGGCCAGGAGGTCGAATTCCTTCTGGGTCACATCGATGCTGCGGCCGCGCTTATACACGGCCATGGCCGTGGGATCCAGCGTTACATCGCCCACCTTCAAAAGCTGGCTCTCCGGAGCGGACTGGGCAGAGTCGAGACTGCGGCGGCGAATATTGGCCTTGACCCGTGCCAGGAGCTCGCGCATGGAGAAGGGCTTGGTGATATAGTCGTCGGCGCCGGACTCCAGGCCGAATACCTTGTCGCTCTCTTCTTCACGGGCAGTGAGCATGATGATGGGAGTCGCGCAGCCGCTGCTGCGCAGCGTCTGGCAGATGTCAAAGCCGTTCATCCGCGGCAGCATCACATCCAGCAGGATGAGGTCAGGATCCTCGGCCCGGGCCAACGCCAGTCCGTCCTCGCCGTCCATCGCCTCCAGGACGCTGTAGCCCTCCCGCTGCAAGTTGAATTTGAGAATTTCCACGATAGCCTTCTCATCTTCCACAATTAAAACCGTTTTGCCCATGGCTGCTCCTTTCAGAGAACATGCTGCGGCAGCGCAGCAGAATGTCAACCCTTTGGCGCACCTGTTGGGACACGCCTTAAACTTTATTATACCACATTTTTGCCTCTTAGGAAAGATGGCGCAGGCCCTTGGGGAAGTGATTCTTATAGAGCGCCCCGTCACCCTTGGCCCATCCCAGGCTCAGGCCGTCTACGGTGATCAGCGTCCAGCCTCTAGTCGGGCCGGGAATGGCCTCGCCCCGGAGGTAAGCGGCGATTTCCCGGCTGTCGGCGGGAAAGTCTGCTGTGGAAGCGGCGGCTTTCAGCCACAGGGCCCAAGCGTGGGCAGGTTCAAAGCGGTTTTTCTTCAGCTGGCCCAGCTCCAGACCGGCACGGAGCACCTTGAGCCCCCGCAAAGAGGGACAGTTCTCCGGCAGCAGCCAGACCGTGTCGCCGAAGCAGGCCGCGCCTCCGGCAGGCAAAGCCAGCGCCAGCGTCCCGGCAAAGTCCGCCGCCGGTTGGGGCAGAGGAGAAAGGGCTTCGGCGGGCCCGTCCGCCGCTGTCCCGTCGCCCCGGCGTTCCAGCACCGCAGCGAAGTGGCCCTCGCCCCGGAGACGGTGAGGCCAGAGGCGAACGGCATGCTCCAGACCCGGCGCGGGATTGTCCACCCAGTCGGGGCGGCCTGGTGAGAACCAGGGGACATCCACCGATACCACAGAAAAGTCTGGATGTGTGTTGACAAAGGCGCTGATGACGGCCTCATTCTCCGCCGGGGCAAAGGTGCAGGTGGAGTAGACCAGCCTGCCGCCGGGGCAGAGCATCCGGGCGGCGGAGGCGAGGATCTCTCCCTGGCGCGCGGCGCACATAGCCACGGTCTCCTCGCTCCAGTCAGTGACGGCGGCCTCTTCCTTGCGGAACATCCCCTCGCCGGAGCAGGGGGCGTCCACCAGCACCCGATGGAAGT
>CALXCW010000047.1 GCA_944386905.1 uncultured Oscillospiraceae bacterium | reverse complement strand
GTCATCAACAAGATCGACCTCCCCGCCGCCCGGCCCCAGGAGGTCAAGCAGGAGGTGGAGGACGTCATCGGCATCCCCGCCATGGATGCCCCGGAGATCTCCGCGAAAAACGGCATCAACATCCATTCCGTTCTGGAGCTGGTGGTGCGGGACGTGCCGCCGCCCCAGGGTGACCGCAGCGCTCCCCTCAAGGCGCTGATCTTTGACAGCCAGTATGATTCCTACCGGGGCGTCATCGTCTATCTGCGGGTGATGGACGGCACCATCACCCCCGGCATGGACATCAAGATGATGGCCACCGGCGCGGAATATAAGGTGGTCGAGTGCGGCTACCTCCATCCCAAGGGCATGGTGCCCTGCGAGGCCTTGGGCGCGGGCGAGGTGGGCTATCTCACCGCCTCCATCAAGACTGTCTCCGACACGCGGGTGGGCGACACCGTCACCGGCAAAGAGAATCCCGCCGCCCAGGCCCTTCCGGGCTATCAGGCCGTGCAGCCCATGGTCTTTTCCGGCGTCTATCCCGCCGACGGCAGCAAGTACGGCGATCTCCGCGACGCCCTGGAAAAGCTCAAGCTCAACGACGCGTCCATGTCCTATGTCCAGGAAAACTCCATCGCGCTGGGCTTTGGCTTCCGGTGCGGCTTTTTGGGCCTGCTCCATATGGAGATCATCATGGAGCGGCTGGAGCGGGAATATAACCTCGACCTCATCACCACCGCCCCCAACGTCGTCTACCAGATCACCAAGACCGACGGCACCGAGATCGAGGTCTACACCCCCCTCAACTACCCCGACCCGGCGGAGATTCAAGAGGCCCGGGAGCCCTTCGTCAAGGCCAGCATTCTCGCGCCCCAGGAGTACGTGGGCAATATCATGGAGCTGTGCCAGCAGCGCCGGGGCGAGTTCAAGGACATGCAGTACCTGGACACCACCCGGGTGGAGCTCCACTACGAAATGCCCCTCAACGAGATCATCTATGACTTCTTTGACGCCCTCAAGTCCCGCACCCGGGGCTACGCGTCTTTAGACTATACCCTTTCCGGCTACCGGCCCAGCAAGCTGGTGAAGCTGGATATTCTGTTAAACGGCGAGGTGGTGGACGCGTTGAGCTTCATCCTCTTTGCCGACAATGCCTATCCCCGCGCCCGGAAGATCTGCGAAAAGCTCAAGGAGAATATTCCGCGGCAGATGTTCGAGATCCCGGTGCAGGCGGCCATCGGCGGCAAGGTCATTGCCCGGGAGACCATCAAGGCCTTCCGCAAGGACGTCCTGGCCAAGTGCTACGGCGGCGACATCACCCGCAAGAAAAAGCTCTTGGAAAAGCAGAAGGAGGGCAAGAAGCGCATGCGCAGCTTCGGCTCTGTGTCCATTCCCTCCGAGGCCTTCATGGCCGTCTTGAAGCTGGACGAGGACTGACGCGGCGCAACCTGCGCGCGTGCATGTAGGGGCGGCCTAAATGGCCGCCCGCACGGGGCGCCACCGCTTCCCCTCCGGCGCGCAAGCGCGCCGCCTCCCCCTGGCAGCAAGGGGAGGCTTGAGAGCTCCATTTCCAAGTTTGGGAGGTACCTATGCGAAACAACAAAAATCCCATGCAGGATCTCCGGCGGCCTCTGGGCATCTACATTCACGTGCCCTTCTGCCGGAGCAAATGTGAATACTGCGACTTCTACTCCCTGGGCGGCGGCCTGAACCGGGAGTCCATGGATCTCTACCTCCAGGCGGTGCTGGCCCACATCCGTGAGAGCGCCCAGCGGGTGGTGGGTTACGAGGTGGATACGGTCTATTTCGGCGGCGGCACCCCCAGCTTCTTCGGCCAGCAGGGACTCAGCCGCATCCTCACCGAGATCGACCGGCGGCTGCGGCTGAGCCGGGACGCCGAGATCACCCTGGAGGCCAATCCCGACTCGGTCAATGCCCAGTCTCTGGAGAAGCTGCGGCGAGCGGGCTTCAACCGCATTTCCATCGGTGTGCAGTCCGACGACGACGCCCAGCTCAAGGCCTTGGGCCGTCCCCACACCTATAAGCAGGCCCAGCAGGCCGTGTCCCTGGCCCGGCGGGCGGGGTTTGACAACGTGTCGGTGGATCTGATGTTCGGTCTGCCCAGCCAGAGCCGCCAGCAGTGGATGGCCACGCTCCGAAATGTCCTGGACTTGAAGCCCGACCATATCTCCTGTTATGGCCTCAAGGTGGAGGAGGGTACGCGGCTGTGGGAGTACAAGGACTGTGCCAATCTTCCCGATGACGACGCCCAGGCCGACATGTATCTCTACGCCGTGGAGACGCTGGAGTCCTTCGGCTACCAGCAATATGAGATTTCCAACTTTGCCAAGCCCGGCCGGGAGTGCCGGCACAACCTCAAATACTGGCTGGGGGAGCCCTATCTGGGCTTCGGGCCGGCGGCGGCGTCGGACTTTGCCGGCAAGCGCTTCACCGCGGCCGCCAACCTCGACCAGTACATCACCGGCATTCTCGAGCAAAAGACCATCCTCTCGGCCTGCGACACCATCGAGCAGCGCGAGCGGGCCGGGGAATATCTGATGCTGCGGCTTCGCACCAGCTACGGCATCGAGGAAAACGAGTATATGCAGAATTATCTCCTGCCCTTCGCCCCGCTGGAGCAGCTGCTCAACACCTATGCCCAGCGGGACCTGGCGAAAAAGGGCGAGAATGGCCGCTGGCGGCTGACGGCCAAGGGCTTTTTGGTGTCCAACGCCATATTGGTGGAGCTTCTCGACGTGCAGCAGAAGTCCAGCCCCCTGGCCAAACTCCGCTGAGGGGGAAGGGACGTGAAAGCGCGAATCAAGGAGCTGAGCAAGGACGTCTTGCTGGTGCTGCTGTCTGTCAACCTGGTGATTTTGACCCTGGCGGCCCTGCCGTCGGAGAGCGTGCGCAGAAGTCCCCTGCTTTCGACGCTGCTGCAGCCCCTGGGGTTTATGCTGGGACTCGACCAGGCGGAGCTCACCTATCTCGAGATCCGTGAGCCGGTGTTGGATGCAGCTCAGCCGGTGACCATTTCGATGAACACCGCCGCCGGGCGCTACAGCGCCCAGTGGGATTTCACGGCGGTGGATTCCGCCTTTGAAACCTTGGGCGGCGTCCTGGGCCAGGCGCTGGACACCGCCGCCGCCCCGGTGGAATCCACCGCCGCGGCTTTTCAGGAGGCCATGACCGGGCCCAGCGCCTACTTTGCCTATGACCTGTGCCTGCCGGCGGAGGTGCTGGCCTCCTGGCTGGACGCCGTGCCGGAGGAGATGCTGCCGCAGATGCGCTGCTGCGTCCTGGCCGCGGACAAGGAGACCGCGACGCTCTATTTCTCCGACGGCGAGGCGGTCTACCGCTGCCAGACGGCCCTGGCCTCCCAGACGCTGCAGGGCCTTTTAGAGCAGTTCCGGCCCGACGGCTCGGCCTTCGCCTTTGAGGCGGCTTCGCCCCTCTCTCCGCTGACGCTGCTGCCGGCGGAGAATCCGGCCCTGCCCGCTGCGCAGCTCTCCAGTCCCTGCGACAGCCGCTATGCCGAGACGCTCGCCACGAACCTGGGTTTTAACCCCTACGGTGACGCCACCTATACCGACAGCGCCGGTGTGACCTATTTCACCGAGGCGGGCTGCGCTCTCCAGGTGGCTCCCACCGGCGAGGTGCTCCTCACCACCACCACCGACGAGCGCTTCCGCGCTGCCGACGACACCACGGCGGCTTTGGTGGAGGAGGCCCGACGGCTGGTGTCGTTGGCCGCCGGAGACTACGCCGGCGACGCCCGGCTCTATCTCTCCGGGCTCACCGAGAACGAGGATGGAAACACCGTGTGCACCTTTTATTATTATCTCTCCGGTGTGCCGGTGGCCCTGACCGGGGGGCAGGGCGCCGAGGTGATATTCGACGGACAGGCCGTGCGGTCGATGACCGTTCAGGCGGTGACTTTTGAGACCACCGGCGCCACCCTGGCTGTGATACCCCTGGCCCAGGCTGCCGCAGTGCTGCGCCCCGGCGATACGCTGGCGCTGCAATACCGTGTGCAGGAGGGCGCCCTGGTGGCCGGATGGCTGAATTAACCGAGCGGGGAGCTGCCCCGCAGGAAGGAGCTAGCATGAAATTTCTGATTCTCAACGGGCCCAATCTCAACCTGCTGGGCCTTCGGGAGCCGGACATCTATGGCTGCCAGACCTATCAGGATCTGGCCGACCGCATCCAGGCCGAGGCCGCGCGGCTGGGGGTGGAGGTGACGCTGCGCCAGAGCAACCACGAAGGCGCCCTGGTGGACGATATCCAGGCGGCCTACGGCACCTACGACGGCATTGTCATCAACCCCGCCGCCTACACCCACACCAGCGTGGCGCTGCTGGACGCGCTGAAGGCTGTGGCCATCCCGGCGGTGGAGGTACATATCTCCGACGTATCCCAGCGGGAGGACTTCCGAAAGATCTCCTACGTCCGCAGCGCCTGTATTGCCACCATCGCCGGTCACGGCTTTGACGGATATCTCGAAGCTATGGGGCTTCTCAAAGAGCACCTGAGCCATTGCAAGGAGGACTAGCCATGTTTTCAAAAACCATTCTTGATTTCGGCAGAAAGCCCAATGTGATCCGGGATCTGTCGGCCTATGCCGGCGCCCGCAAGGCGGAAATCGGCCCGGAGAACGTCTTTGACTTTTCCATTGGCAGCCCCAACGTTCCGCCGCCGCCCCAGGTGCACGAGGCCATGCTGGAGCTTCTGACCCACGCCGACCCGGTGGCCATCCACAGCTACACCCCGGCGCCGGGCCTTTTGTCGCTGCGCCGGGCCATTGCCGCCTCCATCTGCCGCCGCTTCGGGGCCCATGTGGACGAGACGGGCATCTATGTCACCGCCGGCGCTTCCGGCGCCATCGCCATGGCGCTCAAGGGCCTGACCAATCCCGGCGATGAGGTGGTTATCTTTACGCCCCACTACATGGAGTACCTCATCTACACGGAGGCCTACGGCGCCGTGCCCGTGATCGTCAAGACCGATCCCGACACCTTCCAGATCGACGTTCCGGCCTTTGAAGCCGCCCTCACGGAAAAGACCCGGGTGGTCATCCTCAACTCCCCCAACAACCCCTCCGGCGT
Organism: uncultured Oscillospiraceae bacterium; assembly: GCA_944386905.1. Lineage (GTDB taxonomy): Bacteria > Bacillota > Clostridia > Oscillospirales > Oscillospiraceae > Avoscillospira. Next base: position 6,288 of record CALXCW010000047.1, on the reverse strand, counting down.
CATCTACACTGCGCAGCGAATCCGCGCTCTCACCGACGCCATGAAGGCCGCCGAGAAGCGCTTCGGCCATCCCATCTACCTCCTCTCCGACGAGCCCTATCGGGAGCTTGCCTATGACGGCGTGGAAGTGCCCTACCTGATGGACTACTACGACGACACCCTGGTTTGCTACTCCTATTCCAAGACCCTCTCCATCCCCGGCGAACGAATGGGCTATCTGGCCGTGTGCCGCCGCTGCGCCGCCTATGAAGATGTGGTGGATGTGTGCGCCGGCGCGGCCCGGGCCCTGGGCCACATCTGCACCTCCAACCTCTACCAGCGGGTGATTGAACGGTGCGTGGATGTGGTGGCGGATGTGGACTATTATAAGAGAAACCGCGACGTCCTGGTCAAGGGACTGGAGGACTTGGGCTTCACCTGCGTCCACCCCGACGGCGCCTTTTACCTCTTTATGAAATCTCCCTGGCCCGATTCCATGGCATTCTGTGAAAAGGCCAAGGCCTATGAACTGATGGTGGTGCCCGGCCATGACTTCGGCGTGCCGGAGTATCTGCGCGTGAGCTATTGCGTCGATCACGACACCATTCTCCGCGCGCTGCCCGCCTTTGCCCGCCTGGCCGAGGACATCGGCTTGGCCTGAAGAGAAAAGACTATTTTTTTGCATCCAAAATTTGAATTTTTCCGAAAAAACCTTGCAAAATTTTGAGGACTGTGCTAGAATTTACGCGAATTTGACATAAAGGTTACAAAGAGGCGTGAATGATGAGCAAACGGTTTCTCTCCTCCCGTAAGGAATGGCTGTCCCTGACATTGGCGCTGGCGGTTCCGGTATACCTGGAGCTGGTGCTGCACCTGTGTATCTATGGCCAAGTCAATGAACGCATCCTCTTCCCCATCCTCTTCGGCCTGAGCGCCGGGGCACTGGTTTTTGCCCTGTGCGCCCTGCTGCCGCCGCGGGTGGGGAAGTGGATGCTTTGCATCGTTCTGGGTCTGATGACGTTCTACTTTGAGATCCAGCTGGTGTACAACTCCATCTTCGGCGAGTTTATGCCCATTTCCCAGTTCGGCATGGGCGCCGGCGCGGTGGTGAACTTCTTCTGGCAGATGCTCTACGGCATCTGGCAGGCCCTGCCGAAGGTGCTGCTGCTGATGGTGCCGGCGGTGGCCACCATTGTCCTGGCGGCCAAGGGCGTCTATGCCATGCCCCAGCTCAAGTGGTTCCGGCCGGTGACGGCCCTGGCGGCTTTCGCCCTGCTGCACCTCACGGCCCTGGCTGTGATGGCCGCCGGCGGCGACGGGCCTTATACAGTCTACGGCCTGTACACCTCCGCCTCCACCGGCACCGAGGTGAGCGTACACAACATCGGCCTTCTGTCCACCACCCGTCTGGAGTGCAAGTTCATGCTCTTCCCCAACGACGAGCCGGAACAGGCGGAGCTGACCATCTCCCTGGGCACGCCCGACTACGACCTGGACACCAAGGAGTATAACATTCTCGACCTGGACTTCGACGCCCTGGCCGACTCCACCGACAACGAGGCCCTTCAGGCTCTCGACCGCTACTTCGCCGCCGAGGAGCCCACGGAGAAGAATGAATATACCGGCATGCTGGAGGGGTACAACCTCATCACCATCTGTGCCGAATCCTTTTCCAGCAAGCTCATTGATCCCGAACGCACGCCGACACTCTATTATCTCTCCACCCACGGCATTCTCTTTGAGAATTACTTCGGCACCTACGCCTCCAACACCACCAATGGCGAGTATACCTTCTGCATGGGCAATTATCCCGACATGTCCCGCAGCAAGGCGGCGGCCAGCTTCTTTGCCTCCCAGGAGAACTATCTGCCCTTCTGCCTGGGCAATGCCTTCCGCGGCCGGGATTACGAGACCTGGGCCTATCACGACTACTCCGGCGAGTACTACACCCGCCGGGACACCCATCCCAACATGGGCTATGTTTTCCAGTCTGCCGGAGACGGCTTGGACATCGAGATCAACTGGCCTTCCTCCGACCTGGAGATGATGGAGGCCTCGGTGGACGATTTCCTCAGCAGCGACAAGCCCTTCCATGCCTATTATATGACCTTCTCGGGCCACTATCAGTACGATTGGAACAATCCCATGAGCGCCAAAAATCAGGCCATGACGGAGGATCTGCCCTATTCCGAACCGGTCAAGGCCTACATCGCCTGCAACTATGAGCTGGAAAAGGCCCTCACCTACCTGATGGAGCGGCTGGAGGAGGCCGGTGTGGCCGATAAGACCGTCATTGTCCTCACCAACGACCACTACCCCTACGGCCTCACCATCGACCAGTTCAGCGAACTGGCCGGCCACGAGGTGGACGAGGTCTTTGAAAAGTTCCGCAACGCATTTATCTGCTACATCCCGGGCATCGACCCCATTGAGGTGGATACCTACTGCTCCACCGTGGACATCCTGCCCACGATTCTCAATCTCTTCGGCCTGCCCTATGATTCCCGGCTCCTGGCCGGGCGGGACGTCCTCTCGCCCCAGGCCTATGACATGGCCGTGCTCTCCGACCAGAGCTTCGTCACCGAGCACTACGGCTTCGACGCGGCCACCGGCGAAACCGTGACCTTTACCGAGGGCTATGAGATCGACGAGAACGATCTCCTCTGGCGGCAGAGTGTGATTCAAAACCAGTTCCAGGCATCGCTGGATGTGCTCAACCAGGACTATTATGCCCACGCCTTCCCCGACGGCACCGAGGCCGCCGAAGAGGATGAGAACGATACCACCGGCGAGATTGTGGAGCTGGATACCACGTTGCCCTACACCGATATCCCCGAGGGTGTCAGCACCGACTGCCTGCACTTTATGCTGGATAACGGCTATCTCGAGCCGCTGTCGGAGACCAAGTTCGGTTATGACGCCAAAACCACCTATGTGGAGCTCCTGGATTCGCTCTATCGCATGGCCGGCGCACCCAATATGGACGACACCTATGTCTATCTGGGCAGCCAGCGCACCGTGACGGGCAAGTACCTCAACTGTGTCAAGTGGGCCAAGCAACTGGGTATTTTGACCATCGATCCCGGCCAGCTCAACTCCTACACGCCCCTCAAGCGCTCCGACGCGGCGGTGACGCTGCTGCGCTATGCCAAGCTCCAGGGGGCGTCCGACACGGTGGATGATGAGACGCTGCTGGCGGAGATGACCGCCCAGTTCCCCGAATACACCGCCGAGGAAGTGCGGGCTCTCACCTGGTGCTATAACCACTTCGTCCTCCGCGGCAGCGGCGGCAAGCTGCTCAACCTCATGTACCGCGATCCTGAACTGACCCGCTTCCAGCTGACCCAGGTGGTCTACCACTTCTGGCGCTACGTCCTGGGCGGCAGCTGAGAGAAAGGAGAAATGATGATTCCCCTTTTGGAAGTCTGTGTGGACTCTCTCGAGTCGGCCCTGGCCGCCCAGCAGGGCGGCGCCGACCGCCTGGAGCTGTGCGGCAACCTCTCCATCGGCGGCACCACGCCTTCCCCGGCCCTTGTGGAGGCGGTGGTGGCGGCGGTGGATATCCCGGTGAATGTACTTTTACGGCCCCGCTTCGGCGATTTTCTCTTCACCGAGGCCGAGAAGGCGCAGCTTCTGCGGGAAGTGGAGCTGATCCGCGGCCTGGGTGTCCACGGCCTGGTGCTCGGCGCGCTGCGCGCCGACGGCACGCTGGACGCCGCGCATCTGCGCCAAGCCATGACCCTGGGCGGCAGCGGCCTTGCCTATACCCTCCACCGGGCCTTCGACGTCTGCCGCGATCCCTTTGAGGCGCTGGAGACGGCCGTGGCCCTGGGCTTTTCCACCATCCTCACCTCCGGGCAGGCGGCCACGGCGCCCGAGGGTGCTGCGCTGCTGGGAGAGCTGGTGGAGCGAGCCGGGGAGCGTATCGCCATCCTGGCCGGCAGCGGCGTCAGCGCCGCCAGCGTGCCGGCCCTCAGCCGCGTCGGTGTGCGCCAATTCCATGCCTCGGCCAAGAAAACCGTCGACGGCCCCATGGCCTTCCGCCGCGGCGGCGTCCCCATGGGGCTGCCCCTGATGGATGAGTACGCCCGCACCTATACCGACGCCGCCCAGGTGGCTGCCATCCGCGCCGCCATGGCGGAAATGGCCGTGGAAACTTGCACAAATTCACCAAAAGCCCTTTGACAAAAGAGACAAAGAATTGCTTTCTCGCTGAAAAATTGTTGACAAATTATGAATAGCTTGCTACTCTTATGGTAACGGAAATAACCTTTGGATTGTTACTGTACGGCAGGCAAGACCATATTCCAGGCACCGCCCGAGGGGGGTGGTTCTATGGGTATGGTCTTTTTTTGTACCAGCCGCGCCGCGACCGGCTAAGGAGGGCAGCTGCGGTGAAGGTGCTCAAGTGTATCAACAACAATGTGGTCAGCTGTCTGGGCTCCGACGGCAGGGAGCTGGTGGCCATGGGCCGCGGCCTGGGCTTTTCTCTGCGCCCCGGTGATGAGGTGGAGGAGAGCCGGGCGGAGAAGCTCTTCCGCATGGAGAGCTCCGAAGAGACGCAAAAGCTTACAGACCTCTTTGCCAAGCTCCAGCCTCGGGAGATCGAGCTGTGCAGCCGCATTGTGGATAAGGCCATGGAGGATCTGGGCCAGCCTCTGAGTCCCAGCGTCTATCTCACCCTCACCGACCACGTCTCCTTCGCCATTGAGCGCCATCGCAAGGGCTTTGTCTTTACCAACACCCTCTTGGCCGAGGTGCGCACCTTCTATCCCCGGGAGTTTGCCCTGGGCAAGTTTGCCTTGGAGCTCATCTTCCGGGAACTGGGCATCCAATTCCCGGACGACGAGGCCGCCAACATCGCCCTCCATCTGGTCAACGCCGAATACGAAAACTCCCTCAGCGATACGCTGCGCATCACCCAGACCCTGCACGACAGCCTCTCCCTGCTGGCGGCCTACCCCGGCTTGCGGCTGGACAGTGAGGGAGACTTTTACAACGAATTCACGGTGCAGCTGAAGTTTCTCGTCTTTCGCGCCTTTTCCCACACCTTCTACCAGCGGCGGGAAGAGCGCTATGTGCGGGCAGTGGAGCTCTGCTATCCGCAGGAATTTCAGTGTGCCCAGGAGATTGCCGTCATGCTGGCCGACCGCTGCGGCCAGACTGTGCCGCCGGCGGAGCTGGCCTTCCTGGCCGCCAGCCTCCACCGCACACTGTGCCAGGTACCATAAGCTCATCTGCCGTTGAAGAAAGGAAGTACGTGTTATGGGTTTTTTTGACAAATTGTTCTCTTCCAAGTCCAAGGAGATCGCTCTGGGTGCTCCGGTGGCCGGTCAGGCCGTCGCTCTCCAAGAGGTGAGCGACCCCACCTTCGGCGAGGAGATCCTGGGCAAGGGCGTGGCTGTGCGCCCTGAAGGGAACCAGGTGCTCGCCCCCTGTGACGCCACCGTGGATCTCATGTTTGACACGGGCCATGCCGTCAGCCTCAAGGCCGACTGCGGCGCGGAAATCCTCATCCACGTGGGGCTGGAGACCGTTTCTCTGGGCGGTAAGCATTTTAAGACCTGTGCCAAAACCGGCGACCATGTGACCAAGGGGCAGCTCCTCATTGAGTTTGACCGCGAGGCCATTGCGGCCGAAGGACTGGACACCATTACCCCTATGGTCATCTGCAACACCCCCGACTACCAGGCGGTGAATGCCTATTACGGCAAGACGGTGGCCGCCGGCGACACGGTGCTGGGACTGGTGAAATAACGTAAGAGAAAGAGGAGGGAAACCCATGAGAGAAGGAACCGGCAGGCCGGTATTTTCCGGCGTAGCCATTGGCAAGGCCTACGTGTATTTCCCCCGCCAGAGCGAGCTGCCCGCATCCTGCGGCGACAGCGAGGTGGAGCGCAAGAACTTCAACGCTGCGCGGGAGACTGCCCGGGAGCAGCTCCAGGCGCTGTTTGAAAAGACCCGTGTGGAGATCGGCGAAGAGCAGGCCATGATTCTGGATGTGCAGATTATGATGCTGGACGATCTGGACTTCGTCGAGAGCGTCCAGGAGATGATCGCCGGCGGCGCCAGCGCCGCCCAGGCCGCCCATGAGACGGGCGACGCCTTCTCGGCCACCTTCGCCGCCATGGACGACGACTATATGAAGGCTCGGGCCGTGGACGTCAAAGACATGGCGCGGCGCCTGGTGGATATTCTCTGCGGCGGCCGCTCGGGCTTCCAGATGGAGGAACCGGGCATCCTCATCGCCGAGGATCTCACCCCCAGCGAGACGGTGCAGCTGCCCAAGGACAAGATCCTGGCCTTTGT
>CALXCW010000046.1 GCA_944386905.1 uncultured Oscillospiraceae bacterium | reverse complement strand
GCCTGGGCGGGAATGCGCTTGGTGAGGCGGATGGTGATGCCCTGGGGATCCTTGCCCAGGTTCTGGTAGAAGAGCCCGGCGGCCTTCCAGGCCAGGTTGGTGCCGTCGGTGGGGATGCCCTCCTGGTCGCACTCCAGCTTCCAGTCCTCGCCGGTGCCGACGTCCAAGGAGACATCGTCGCTGAGGGAAATAAGCTGCATCACAGACCGGATGTCGTGATAGCCGTCGGGGCGCTTGCCCAGGACATCCAGGGTCAAATTCAATTTGGCATAGGCCTTTTGTTCGATGGTAGTCACTTGATGGCGCGTCCTTCCAGATAGTATCGTTTCTCCCGGGCGTGTCCCATGGAGAAGGTCTTGCGGGGGAGGATGCCGTCGGCGATGACGCCGCGGAAGAGCTGGCTCTTCTCCATGGCTGGGAGCAGGAAACCGATGGCGCCATCCTGGGCAGCCAGCTGCTTCAAGTCCTCGTCGCCGTGGATGTAGTCAATTTCGCCGGGGTGCTCGGCGAGGTACTGGTCGAGGAACGCCTGCAAAACACCCACGGCCAGCTGGCTTCTCGTCTTGTCGAGATAGATGGTGCCATGCTGCTCGCCCACATACCACGCCACCGGGAAACCATCCGGCGCACACCAGGGATCCAACGCTTTAAGAAGCGCCTCCGGATCGGTATGGGTGATGATACGATGGATGGGCTCAAAGACCTGGGCTTCATCATGGATATTCTCCAGCTCCACCAGAGCAAACCGAGCCGGATGCCTGGAGAGATCTTCACCGGGATGGGCTTTTTTCAGCTCCTCATAGCAGGCCTTGGCCGTTGCCAAAGAATGATTGCCGTCGCCCACGGCAAATACCATGGGCACGCCGGGAAGGCCGGTGTACTTCTCGCCCACGTGGGCGGTGTAATCCGCCAGGCGAGCTTCAAAATCGTCCACCGCCTTGCCCTGCACCAGCCAGCCGGTGATATGGCCGCCACCCTCCATGAGGTCAAAGTCATAGAGCTTGGGCAAGGCATCCTTTCCGGCGGCAATGGGCTCGAGGAGCACCTTGTCGTGGTCGTCACAGAGCATCAGAATGTGGGGCAGCTCGATGGGGGCATCCTTGCGCACCCGCATCCGGGGCGGGATGCGCTCCACCACGGTTTTTTCCGTGGCGCGGATAGCGGAGGTGGAGCCAGTGGAATAATCATAGGCGTCCAGATCCACCATACCGATCAGGCCCTTGCGGATAGCGCCGCTCTCCAACGTGCGCTCCACATACACAAAGGCACGGGAATACGTGCGAAAAACGCCGTCACGCAGGTACGCGGCCATGGTTTTGTTGATCAGCGCGGTGTGGGCAGCTTCCTGGGATGTGCCCAGTTCCGCTTCCGGCAAAATCAGATTGATGGTAGACGGTGCGCCGGCTGCGTTTGCACGTACCCGTTCCCAATAGGCCGGCTGAGAGGAAAACTGGTCGCAGGCGATTACGGCCCATTTCTCCATGGAGTCCACCTGGGGCATGAGGATATCGGCTGGCAGGAATGCTTGCATGGTCAGATCTCCTTTCCAAACAGTGGGTTGCGGCGGCATGGGACATGCCGCCCTACAGTTTTATATTGATCACTTCGCAAAGAGCATCGTCATCAATTCCGTGCCATCTTCCACGAATACACCCTTTTCGCCCCCTGCCTCGGTGTAACCCAAGACACCGTCCTGGACGGCAGTGCTGTCATAGAGCAGGAAGGGCACGGGGTCGCCGTCATGGGTGCGGGTGGCCATAAGGGTCTTATGATCGCTCAAAAGAAGCAGACGGAAGTCCATGTGCTGCTCCTGAAGCCAAGCCGTGAGAGGCCCGACGATCAGCTCGTCAAGCTGCCGGATGGCCAGAAGTTTATCCGAAAGGCTTCCGTTGTGGGTGGATTCATCGGGCGCCTCCAGATGCAGGCACACGAAGCCGTCGCCCGCGGTCAAAGCGTCCTTGGCCGCCTGAAGCTTGCCGGCGTAGTTGGTGTCCACCTCTCCGGTAGCGCCTTCCACCGTGACGGGCTTGAGGCCGGTGAGAGCGCCGATGCCATGCACCAGCGGCACGGCACTGATGACACTGCCCCCGCAGCCGTAGCGCTCCACAAAGCTCGGCAGCGCCACCGCCGTCCCCTCGGCCCAGAACCAGATGCCATTGGCCGGTTTTTTCCCCTGGGCGCGGCGGGCCTCGTTGCGCGGCAGGTGTTCCAGCTTGCGATTGGCAAGCTCCATAAGCTTCCAAAGGGTTTTGGCGTTTTCATTGCCCGAAAATTCGTATTTCCCGATTTCCTGTCCCAGAATATCGTGGGGCGGTGTGGCAACCAGGCCGCGAATATCGCCGCCGCGCTGCTGGGCGATATGGCGGAAAGAAGGCGTCGGCGCAATGGTCATGCCTGCCGCTTCCAGCGCAGCGTGAAACTCCTCGTCCGCGCACAACTCCGCAATAATGGCCATGGACGTCTCGCCATCGATGGAACCAGCATTGTGAGAGAGGATCTTCTTCTGACCAAACGGCTTGTCACCGTCCTCCAGGCAGATCATATTGCAGCGGAAACTGGCGCAGCCAGGCTCCAGGGAGACACCACATCCGGCAGCTTCCAGCGGGCTGCGGCCGGTGAAGTACCGCCTGGGATCGCAGCCAAAGATGGAGAGAATGGCCGTGTCACTGCCTGGCGGCAGTTCCTTGGGCACAGTGCGGACGCTGCCGAGGATACCGCCCCTGGCCAACGCGTCAATGGACGGTGTGTCTACTGCTTCCAGGGGGGTCTTTCCCCCCAGCTCCGGCACGGGATTGTCGGCCATGCCGTCGCCGATAATTAGAAGATATTTCATGTTTATCCCAGCTTTCCCAATGGAATGGTGCCGCATACAGCGGCGGCTGCATAATTCGCAAAACATCGGTGCACAATGATATAACCCGAAAGGAATGGAGTGATACAATGGATACAATAGCCCTGATTCTTACCATCATCGGCGCAATCAACTGGGGCCTGGTGGGCCTGGCCAAATTCGATCTGGTGGCTTGGATCTTCGGCGGGCAGACCGCCGTTATCAGCCGGATCATCTACGCCCTGGTGGGCTTGGCAGGCCTGTGGTGCATCACGCTGCTGTTCCGCAAGAACAAGAGCGAGTAAACACAGCCCCATCGGGGACGACGGACTGGGGGCCTCGGTCTCCTGCTCCTTTGGAAGACGCAGGGGGCCGAGGCCCCCTGCTATTCCGTTATAAAGCAGTCATTTAGAAGCCGCAGCGCACAATACAAGTGTAAGTCTTTCCATTGATGGTGGCCGTAACGTTAGCCGTTCCGGAGCCTACTGCTGTGACGGTGCCGCCGGAATCCACCGTGCACACAGCGCTGTTGGAGCTTGCCCAGGAAACAGAGCCAGGCGTGGGACTCACGGTGATCTGGAAGGATTCTCCAGAAGAGAAGAGCGTTACATCCGTATGGCTTAGTGCATAGGTGGTATCGGGCTCTGTGTCGCTGCCATCCCCTTCCTCTGTGCTGTCGCCCAGGTTGCAGCGGGCAATGCAGGTGAGCTTGACGGAGTCGACCATGACGGTAATAGTAGCCGTACCGGAGCCCACTGCCGTGACGACACCGCTGTTGGTGACCGTGACGACACCGGCATTGGAGGAAGTATAGGTGATCGTCGCACCGGCCGGAGCATTGCGCACCGTGAGCGTCGTCTTTTCACCGGGGCGGAACAGCGTAAAGTCGGTGGAGCTGAGGCTGGCGCCTGTGGCATCCTGCGTATCGTCGGTATCCGTCTCATCGGTTTCGTCGGGCTCATCGGCATCCGGATCCTGCGTCTCATCGGGTTCTTGCACCTCGAAGTCGCAGAGAACCGAACAACGCTCGGTAATGCTGCCGCAGGTGACGAGAATCTCTGCCTCACCGGGGCCAACAGCGGTAATCATACCGTTTTCGTTGATGGTAACCACCGATTCATCACTGCTGGCAAAGGTAATCGTGTCGGTGCAGTCCGCCGGGCGGGAGACCGCCGTAAGGAACACATGACCGTTCTGCGTGTCGAGAGAAAGGCTATCAGCGCTGAGTGTCAACGACGTGCAGGGCACGCCGGTAGTTGTGTCATCGTCGGGCTCTGCTTCATTATCCTCCTCATCGCCGGTGGATGCTTCATCGTTGGTTTCATCGGAAACCTGACTCTGCTCCTGGGACTGCTGCAGGGATTGGCTGTCACTGGGCTTGGAGAAAAAGCCCATGATATATACAAAATACACAGCGCCAATGAGCACCGCCAGGCCGAGGAATGCGCAGATCAGAGCCCACATCCACCGGGGCACCTTGTCCGGGTCGCGGGGTTTTGCCGCCCGTCCTCGCTGAGGTGCCTGCGCTTTCTCCCCCTTGGGCGCCAGCCGGGCACCGCCCTTGGCGCGGCTTTTTCTTCCCTCCGGTACCCCGGGCGCCGCTTCGCCAACCTTGCCGCAGAGGGGGCAGCTGGGCAATTCGCTGTTATACTCTGTGCCACAATATTCACAGGTCTTGAGTTTCATGGTCACGACCTCCAAAGTCAAATTACTCCCATTCATCATACCACAGTTTTCGCCAAATTCCAACTTCTTTCTCTGTCCATCCATAGAGACGGGAAAAAATGCGCTCAGTTGCAAGATCCTCCAATATATTGTATTGCATTTTTGCCCAAAATCGCCTAGAATAAAGCTGTATGAGTTGAAGGAGGCGAATCGCTTGGCAGAAATTGAACTCAATACAGCGCTGCTGTCCAATATGGAAGTGCTCGAGTGCCTCAGCCGCCGCGGTGGGACTGCTGTCTACTCCGTCAAGAGCACCAAGTCTGAGCAGCTCTACGTGCTCAAGCACATTTCCGTCCCGGAATCGCAAAAACAGGTGGAGGCGCTGATTTTCACCGGCGCTGCCGCTGACAAGACGGCCGCCCAGGCATATTACGAGCAGGTGGTGACCGACTATAGAGCCGAGCTGGAGCTGATGGAAACCCTCTCCAACAGTCCCAATCTCGACTGCTTCCGTAGCTACGAAATCCGTCCCAAGGATGACGGTGTGGGCTTCGATGTGTTCCTGCTGGCCGAGTACCGCACCACCTTGGAGCAATACCTGCTCCAGACACCCATGACCCAATCCAGCGCCGTCAATCTGGCCATGGATCTGTGCAACGCCCTGGCCGATCTCCGGGAAGCCGGGCTTATTCATCGCGATGTGAAACCGGCCAATATCTATTTAAGCTCCCAAGGCCATTTTATGCTGGGTGACATCGGCCTGGCCAAGCTGGAGGATCTCAAATACTGCTCCATGCCCGAAAGCATGCTCAGTCCTTTCAGTGCGCCGGAGCTCTTCGAGCTCATGGCCAATGTCAATGAGACCATCGACCTGTATGCCGTAGGTCTGATCCTCTACCGGATCTACAACGGGAACCATGCCCCCTTGGAGGACGAAAAGACCTCGGCCAAGGCTGCAGACAAGCTGCGTATTACCGGACAGGCTCTGCCCGCGCCCATGTTTGCCGACTACGAGATGGCGGAGATCATCTCCAAAGCCTGCGCCTTTCAGCCGGAGGATCGCTATCAGACGCCCAATGAACTCAAAGAAGCCATCTCCTCGTACATGCTGCGCAACCAGGTGGGGGACGCTCCAATCACACCGCCCATCGTAGCCGACGATGTCTCTGTCGATCAAGACGCCGCCGAGGAGACGGTGGAACCGGTGCAGTTTGCCAACACCGAAGAGATGGATGAAGCTTTCAAAGAGAACTTCTCTCCAGACAACGACATGCTCAACGCACTGATCGAATCGGTACACCGGGACATCGACGGCACTGCTGAGCCTGCCGAAGAGGACGACGGTACCATCACCATCCCCGAGGCTCCCCGCAAGCGCAAAAAGATCACGAAGTGGCTCCCCACTGTGCTGGCTGTTCTGCTGGTGTTGGGTCTGGCCGGTACGGCAGTGTGGTTCTTCTTCATCCGCACCGGCACCATCACCATCGACTCCATGGAGGCCATCGAGCGCACCACCGATTCCATCACCGTCTCCATTGAGACCCAGGAGCCGCCGGAAAACCTGGAAGTGATCTGCACCGATGCCTACGGCAACGTTACCCGCCAGTCCTATACCGGTGAGCCCAATGTGTTTACCGACCTGGCCTCCGGCACGCAGTACACCATCTCTGTAGAGGGCTTCAACCGCGAAACCATTGCCGGTGTCTCTTCCATCAGCACTTCCACCAAGTCCACCACCAATATTGTGAGCTTCACGGTAAACAAGGAGACGGTCAGCGAAATCGACCTGTCCTTTGTGGTGGATGGAGCCGAACCCGAGGAATGGTCGGTTACCTATGGCCCCACCGGCGGTGAGACACAAACCAAGGTGTTCTCCGGTCACACTCTGACGCTCACCGGTTTGGAACCAGACACCGAGTACACCATCACCCTCACCGATCCTGCAGATTTGCAGCTCACCGGCGCCACCTCAGTCACCGGGCGCACCATCCCCTCGGTGTCCATCACCGATAGCCGCGTCCAGTTCATCGGCAACAACACCGCCACCCTGACCTGGGAGTTCACCGGCGACGCCCCCGAGAGCTGGACCCTCACCATCACCGGCACCGACGGCTACTCCGACGCGCAAACCGTCACCGAGAACACTGCCACGCTGGAAAACCTCAAAGCCGGTGAGACCTATACCATCCTCATCACCTCGGACAGCATGGTTCGCGCTGTGAGCACCTATGTGACCCCCGACGATCTCACCATCACCGCACTCACCGCAACGGCTAATGAGACCGGCGGCGTAGATGTGTCCTGGACATGCGAGGCAAGTTCTGAGAATACACAGTGGCTGGTGGTCTACACCCTGGAGGGACAGGAGAGCGCCGTAGAGCAGGTCACAGAAACCAGCGTCACCCTCAATGGTCTGATTCCTGCGGGTAAGTACACCATTGAAATCGAAGAGGCCAGCGGTAAGCGCGTAAGCGGTGAGACTTCCACGGAGATCACCCTTCCCGATCCGGAAAACTTCACCGACTATGGCTTCTCTTCCGCCTATGTGAGCACCTGGCTCTGTCCCACTGAGGAAAACTGGACATATCGCAACCTCAAAACCAATCGCACTAGCTTCGGCCCCGGTGAAGCACTCGCCTTCGCCTGCGAGCCTCTCTCCAACATCCGCGACAGCGATGACACCGTTACCGCGCTGATTGTGGTGCGCAACGATGCCGGTGCCGTTGTGGACTACTACAGCGGCGAAGAAGAGTGGAACAACATGTGGTCGAACAACCTCTACGTCGGAGAGCTCAACCGCATGCCTGAGACACCGGGTGAATATACCCTGGAGCTCTACTTCAACGGCAAGCTGGTCAAGACCTCCCAACCGATCACCTTCAATGTGACCGCTTAATCGCACCCCACTGCCTCCCGGCCTCGGGAGGCAGTTCTTTATTCCCTGACCTTAGTGCCCAAAGGTCAGAGAATACCGCAGAAAAGATCTATCGGAAAGTGCTAATTGATTTCTCGGCAAAAAAGCAATATGATGGTTAGCAGCCCATTTCAAGGAGGAATTTCCATGGTGCAGCTCCTTCTCGCCATCATCTATCTCGCCTTTATCAGCCTCGGCCTGCCGGACTCCCTGCTGGGCGCCGCCTGGCCGAGTATGTACAGCCAATTCGGCGTGCCTGTGTCCTACGCCGGTATCGTCTCCATGATTATTGCCCTGGGCACCATCATCTCCAGTCTCCAATGCGATCGTCTCACCCGCCGCCTCGGCACTGGTAAGGTGACAGCCTTGAGTGTCCTCACCACCGCCGTGGCCCTGCTTGGCTTTTCTTTTACCCGATCTTACTGGGTTCTGTGCCTCTGGGCAATTCCCTATGGCCTGGGCGCCGGTTGTGTGGATGCTTCCCTTAATAACTTTGTTGCCCTGCACTATACCAGCCGCCATATGAGCTGGCTGCACTGCATGTGGGGCATTGGCGCCTCTCTGGGGCCTTATGTAATGGGCTACGCTCTCTCCCACGGTCAGGGCTGGCCCATGGGCTACCGGTACATTTCCCTGCTCCAGTTCGCCCTGACTGCGGTTCTCCTCTTCAGCCTCCCCCTCTGGCGGAACAAACGTACCGACCTATCCCAGGGCAATGACACCCGGGAAATTGCCCTTTCCCTGCGGGACATCGTGGGAATCCGAGGTGCGAAAGAGATCATGACCGCTTTCTTCTGCTACTGCGCCTTGGAATCCACCGCCGGGCTCTGGGCCAGCAGCTTTCTGGTGCTTCGATGGGGTGTCTCTGAGGAGACCGCTGCCAGCTTCGCCAGCTTCTTTTATATCGGCATTACCGCCGGCCGCGCCCTCAGCGGTTTCCTGACCATGAGGTTCAGCGACACCCAGATGATCCGCTTGGGACAGGGCACCATCCTTTTGGGGCTTATTCCGCTGCTTCTGCCCCTGGGGCAGGCGGCAGCTCTGGCGGGCCTTATTGTGGTAGGCCTCGGCTGTGCGCCGGTATACCCCTCCATCATCCACTCCACCCCGGCGCACTTCGGCGCCGAGCACTCCCAGGCCATGATCGGCGTGCAGATGGCCAGCGCCTATGTGGGCACCTGTCTGATGCCACCCATCTTTGGTCTCCTGGCCAACCATATCAGTGTTTCTCTCTTCCCCTTTTATCTTCTGGCCATTCTTCTTTTGATGGTGACGATGCACGAAAAGATGCTCCGCCAGGGTGCGCGTGATTGACAAGGAGCCGGTTTGCAGCCGGTAGCCGATCAGAAAGGATTGACACCCAATATACTAAATGACCGGCATGCAGATTGCGACGAGAATCGGGTAAGAGACGAAAGCTTCTTACCCGATTCTCTCTATAAGCGATAAGCAGGACAGCATGGCAATTGCCATACTGTCCTGCAAGATACGTTTTTCTCCTGATCGGAGCACGCCTAAAGGGCGAATCCGAATCCTTTAATCAATGTCCTTTTCTACCCGCTCGGGCGGGGTGTCCAATCGATGGGGATCGGCAAGAAGGCGGCGCAGGTATTTCAAAACCGTCGCATAATAAAACCCGTCGCAGATGCGCTCGTCTAAGTTAAAGGTCATATCCACATACTTTTTCTTCAGCACCGTTCCGTCTGAGGCCACCTCATTGCGGCGGAATTTGCAGCCAAAGGCAATGAACACCGGGAGATTGCCAAAGTCGTAGAGATGGTGAACAATGGCTGGAATTCCCAGTGAACCCATGGAGGTAAAGAACACTGAACCGTGGAAAGGGCTCACCTCCAGCAGGAATTTCGGCAGCAGGCCGAAATAATCCAAAGTCTTTAGCAACCAGACCGTGAACTTGAAAAGCAGCCCGGGAAGCATGGTGAACAGCCGGGCCGTTTGGTCAAAACTGGAGTCCAGCGGTGTATTCTTGACCTTTTCCACCTCTTCGATAAACTTGCGGTAGACATCGTAAACCGTATCGGTGGGCTTGAGATGGAGCTTGATGCAGGTGTCCGGAGATTCTGTGGACATCTCCTTTTTGACGCTCATACAATACTGGATATCATCCCCACGGCTGTAGACGCGCTGACCGGACAGAAAACGGTTCAAAGCCGGATATCTGGCCACACAGCGGACATACGCCGTGATAAACACATGGGTCAGGCCGAAATTTGTCAGCCCTTCCCGGCGTTTCTCCCGGACATACTGCTCCAAATCCGTGATCTCCAGCTCATCGCGGATAAAGTTGCACGAGCCGTTGCGGTTGACCATGATATACGGCACCACCACCGACATAGGCGACAGCGTGCGCACCCGGCGACCGTCGCTGCGGTCACCCCAGGTGGGGTGATATGCCCCGTCCAGGTGCGGCCGGATAGCCAGAGAAACCGCCAGTGCGCCCAAAAGCATGGTAAAGTCCGGCATGATTTCAAAATACCGCTCCCACTGCCGCGACAGCAGCGCTGCGCGGCTATCGTAGCCAAGGACAGCCACTGCTCCGGCAAACATCAAAAATACCACGCTCACCGGTCGGATTATGCCAGATGTCAGAAGTTTATAAAAAACGACAAACGCCAGATATACCACGGCATTCAGCACCAGATACCGCACACCCATTCCGCGCATGGCCAGGTGAATGGTAAAATACAGCGCCATCAGCGCCACAGGCACTGCAGTTCTGTAAAAGTGCTCCTGTCCGTCCAGTAATAGCGTTGCTGCGTAGATTAGGCTGGCCGCCACCGGCAGGAGGATTAAAAACCACATTGTCGTTGTATCTGCGCCTTTCTCGCAGTAATATGCAATGCGAAGTCCTGCCGAGGCAATCATCAAAATCGCCGCAAGCCATGTCAGCAGATTTTTACGGCTGACATAATATGTAATTCTCTTTCCCATAGCCATTAGTATACCAACGATTATCCGTTCCTGCAAGAGTAAATCTTGCCCGAAAGGTTTACTTACCGACGGACTTCTGCTAAAATAGAGGAAACCCAACCGTCAGAACTGGAGGTATTTCCATTGCGATACATTGGCCGCGCCATCAGCGACTTTCTCAAGGGCGCAGACATGGTGCTGCTCCTCTTGTGTACGGTGACCACTATCTTCGGAATCGTGGTCATCTCCAGCGCCACCGAATCCGAGGGCAGCGCCCGGTATGTGATGGTACAGTCCGTAGCCCTGGTATTGGGCATCCTGATCTATGTGGTTCTCACCCTGGTGGACGTGGACATCATTGCCGAGCGACGGGAGTTGTTGATGATCTTCTCCGTACTCTTTATCGGCTGTCTCAAATTCTTCGGCATCTCCGGTGAGACCGGCAACCGCAGCTGGCTGGATATCCCCCTGCTGCCCATCAACGTGCAGCCTGCCGAAGTCTGCAAGATCTTCTTTATCATCATTCTCGCTAAGAGTATGAGCGTCTCCCAGAACCGCATCTCCTCCCCCCTTACCATTGGCAAACTGGCACTGCTCACCGCATTTTTCTTCTTGCTCATCGTCTATGTGTCCTCAGACACCGGCGTGGCGCTGATTTACGTGTTTATCTTTCTCATCATGGCCTTCGTCGGCGGCGTCAATATCGTATGGTTCCTGATCGGGCTGGGCGCCCTGGTGGTGGCCACCCCCATCCTCCTCACGCTGATGCGGGAAGATCAGTACAACCGAATCATGATGATCTTCGATCCCTCCATTGATCCCACGGGCCAGGGGGTGCGCTGGCAGACCAATCTCTCCCTCAAGGCCATCACCAACGGCGGTCTTGCCGGTCAGGGGCTTTACAACGGCACTATGGTGCGCTCCAGCTCCATCCCTGCGCAGCACACCGATTTTATCTTCTCCGCCATCGCCGAGGAGTTGGGAATACTTGGCTGTGTGGCCGTATTGCTGCTGCTTACTGCCATTGTCATCCGCTGCCTCCACGTGGGCGTCAAGTCCGGCAACTTTATGAACCGCATCATCTGCGTGGGTATTGCCGGCATGCTCTTGTTCCAAATTGTCATCAATGTGGGCGTATGCCTGGGGGTGGTACCGGTCATCGG
>CALXCW010000045.1 GCA_944386905.1 uncultured Oscillospiraceae bacterium | reverse complement strand
GGGCGCAAAAATCCCCAGACGCCTGTTGGCATCTGGGGATTGAAATATGATTTGGCGCATCAGTCGCCCTGCGCCCGCAGACGCTGCCGACCAGGAGCGGCGCCTTTGACCGGTTAAAGCTTCATCTCCTCCAGGGTCGTCCGGACGGCGCGGATCAGCTCCATGGCCTGCTGCTTTTCCGCCTCGCTGCGCTGGGCGAAGCTGATGATCTGCTCGGTCTGGGTGTGCAGCTGGGCGGAGCGGTCGGAGAAGTACTCCCGCACCTGCTCCAGCACGCGATCGCGCAGGTTGGCGTAGGCCCGGGCCACGGTGGCGGGCAGAGAATCGAGGAGCAGGACGTACTGCTGATCGATGTCGGCGAACACGTCTGAGGTGTTCTTCTTCATCTCGCTCTGGCGCATGGAGCCGCCGATGGTCATACCCACCAGGCTCAAAATACCGCCGCCGCCCAGCCGGTTGGCCAGGAAGCCCACGTTGTCGCCCTTCGTCCAGGTCTTGTTGTTGATGGAGAAGCTGAAGCTGGTATGGGCGCCCTGGATGGACTTGACGGCCCGCTGGGTCAGTTCGCCGGAAATGGCGTCCAGCTGCTCGAAGATCTTCTGGGTATGGTATTCCATGCACAGCGTCAGCGCCTTTTGCAGCGTGTCCACACAGAAGAGGGAATAGTACCGGCGGATGTAGGTGAGCTCCACGGAGCGGAGCATGGCCGTCTCCCGGCGCATCTTCTCCACCAGCTCCTGCATCCAGTTGACCGTCTCCAGCTCATCGGTCTTTAGCCCGGCGGTGATGTCGTTCATCACCTGGGTCTGCTTGACGTCCAGATCCTGCAGCGACTGCTCGGCCTGCCGGCGCTGGTCGTAGGCCTGCGCGCTGTCCAGCTTCAGCCCCTGCTCCATCACATCCAGCAGGGCAAATAGCTCCTCGCGCATGCCCTGGAGCATCCGCTCCATGCGGTCAACCAGGATCACGTCGCTCTTCTCATCCACCATGCGGGTGATTTCGGCCCGGAAGCGGTCAAAATTGGCGGCCAGCCTCTCGGCCATCTGGGGATTGGGACGGTTCACCTCCAGCTGGCGGCAGCGCTCGTCCAGGGCGCTGAGCATGTAGAACGGCCGGGACGGCAGCACCACCTCGGTGCGCTTGGCAATCTCCTGGGCCATGCGGTCAAATTCCTTGTCGTTGCGCATCAGATCGGCATAGTTGCTCACCAGGAAGAGATCCGTGTGCTTCTGCGGCAGGACGGTGGTGCGCAGGTACAGCTGCTCCTGCATGGACAGCGGATAGGCGCTGGAAAAGACATAGACCACCGCGTCGGCCTGGAGCAGTGCCTGGGACACCAGCCCCTCGTAGTCTTGCAGAGAATCGTCCAGGCCCGGCGTGTCCACAATGGTCACGTGCCGGAGCAGCTCGATGGGCCGCCGCAGCTCCAGCTGGTAGGTCTCCTCTCCCAGGCCGGCCAGCAGCTGCTCCAGCTGGGAGCGGTGGATCTGCTCGTCGGTCAGAACCATGCGCTTGCCGCTGGGGAGCACGAGGGCATTGGCGTGCTCGCCGTAGGAGATGCGGTTGAGGGTGATAGTCTCGGTGGTGATATCGGTGGTGGTGACATCCTCGCCCAGCAGGGCGTTGATCAGCGTGGACTTGCCCCGCTTGAATGAGCCGCAGACCACGATGGTGTAGGGCAGCTCCTTCTGCCGCCGGATGGCGTTTTCCCAGTCTCTGACCTTCTGGACAAAGGCTTCGCCCAGCACGGCGGTATATTTCTCGCTAAACCGGATCCGCCGCAGCTCATCCAGCTCCTGGTCGATCATGCGCCGCAGTTCCTCGGCGTCATAATAAAATTGCTCCGCCATCGCCGCTCACCTCCTCTTGGACTTGCTGGTCAGATTGATATATTTCTTGCAGCGCTGATCGCACTCCTCCTTGGAGCGCTGGAGCGAATCGGGCTTCAAGAGGTCGGGCCGCCAGGCGTAGAACACGCCGCAGGCGGCAAATTCCCGCTCGGCCATAATCCGGCGCACGCCGCTGGGGTGTTCATCGAGGATTTCGTCGTAGCGGACGATGTTGCCCATCTGCATCTCCAGCTGGGTCTCCAGGGCGTTGTAATCGATCTCCTGCTCCTTGAAGGTGGCGCCGTACATGAGCTTGGCTAAGGCACGATAGGCGTCCTCCAGGTCGTCGCAGCAGATCATGCCCGCCCGGTCACAGGTGACCTCCGCCGCCCGCGACCAGGTGTAGAGGGCGATGGTGGTGCCCTGGGTGAGCAGCGCGGCCAGCTCAGGATACCGCGCGCCCACGCCGGTCAGGCCGATTCCGGCGATGATGGAGACGATATTCTGATAGACCATGTGGTTATTCTGCACATGGCCGCACTCGTGGCCGATGACCGTGAGCAGTTCGCCGGGGGTCAGGCGCTCATAGAGGCCGGAGTTGATCTGGATGACCGGCTGGACATCATCGGCGCAGTAGGCGCCGGCGTTGGTCACGGGGTTGTTGACGATAAAGACGTTGGGCACCGACATGCCCAGCCGCCGGGCGCAGGTGCAGGCCATCTCGTATACATCAGGAAACTGGTTGGGCGTCACAGCTACGGCCGTGCGGTTGAGCTCCTGCAGCGCGGTGGTGGCGATGGTGACATTGAGCTTCTCTGCCAGGCTGTGCAGGCCCGGGATGGCGTCCAGCTTCCGGCGAAGCTCATAGTCCATGCCGTAGGCGTAATCCGGCACGTCCTCATGGTCGAAGTGCCGGGCCTTCTCCGCCAGACGCCGGTTTAAATAGGAGCGGAAGCTCCAGTCCAGATTGGCAATCGGTGAATAATCCTGCATAACCATTTCCCTTCTTTCCGTTGATCCCTCAGGCGAGGTAGTGCGAAAGTTTCAGCCGCACCGGCTCGAGGGAGGCGCCCAGGGCGTCGATGGACTGCTCCAAGGCCAGGTAGTTCTCCTTGGCCGCCTTCTTCTCCGAGGCGTTCCGGGCCAGATCCAGCTTGATCTTGCCGATGGTCTCCTCTGCCTCGCGGATGGAGCCTTCGCACTCGCTGTCCATGGCGGTGCACAGCTGGTCGAACTGGCTTGTCACCGACGACTCCACCCACTTCTCCAGCGTGCGGTCGCTGCGCAGCTGGGCGAAGTTCTTGGCCGTCTGCTCCTGCAGGCTCTCCTTGAGCTTCTCCAGCTCCTTGATGTTGCGGCTGGAGGCGAAGAGCTTTTTACAAATAAACTTGGAGGTGAACGTGCCCACGGCGCAGCTGATGATCAGCGCCGGCAGCACCGGCGCCGCCAGGGGCACCAGCACCAGGTTCCACGCCGCCAGGTTTGCCGCCAGGCCGGCCGCGCCGCCCACCAGCGCGCCCTTCACACCCGCCGCCCGGAAGCCGGAGATGATGCCGCCCAGACCGTTGATGCCGATGAAGTCCGTGGCCACGTCCAGGGCAATGCCCATGGCGTCCACCACCCGGGTGGTGCGCACCTCGGGATCGTTGGAGAATACCTTGGAGACGTCCATCATCTCCAGCTGGGACTTGGTCAGGAAATTGGTCACGTGGATGGCCTCGCGGCCCACAATCTCGTTGATCTCGCTGCCGATTCGCTCACAAAAGACGCTGAGCTTGTGCTGGGACATCTCGTCCACTTCCCGCATGGTGGCGTCGATGAGGGCCTGCTTGTCGCTGTCCTTGAGCTCCTGCTTGGGATTGGCCAGGGACATGCGGCTGATGATGGCCCGAGCCTCCTCTTCCAGCTCGTGGTAGACCGCGCCGGTCTTGGCGCCCAGGCTGGAATTTACCGTGTGGGACAGCTCCCTGAGGCGCCGCTTTTCCTGCTCCTTCTCGGTGCGGATCTGCTGCTGCTTGGCAAGCAGCTCCCGCTGGGCCTGGCGGAACACGTCCTCATCGGTGTCCATGGCCTCGATGAAGGTGCGAATCTTGTCCTTGCTCTCCTGGACGCAGCGCAGCAGCTGGCTCATGGGCGTGCCCAGCTCCAGGGCGCCCCGCTCCTCGGTGAGGAGCTTGCCCAGCGCCTCTTCAAAGGCGGGGAAGCCGCTCTCGGCCACCAGCCGCTCGTTCTCCGCCTCGTCCTCCTCCAGACCCATCCGCCCGTCCAGGGCGTTCTGGGCCGAGACGGGATAGATGCGGATATCAGCCAGCTTTTGCTCCATGTCTCTGTACTGCGGCGAATCCGCGCCGTAGACGTCCTTGCTCTTTTCCAAGACGCTGCTCTGGATCTTGGCACGGATGCTCTCCACCACCCGCGCCCGATCCCGCGGGCGCACCAGGTCGATCTTGTTCACCAGGAAGATCAGCCGCCCGATGTCGCTGACCATCAGCTTGTTGCGCACAAATTCCGCCTCGCTCATGCTGAAGGGGTTGTCCGCCACCAAGACCATGATGACCGCGTCCAGCTTGGGCACCGTCTCCTCGGTGATCTTGTTCATCCGCTCGTCGTCGTTGAGGCCGGGGGTGTCCACGATGTCCACGCCGTTGCGGCAGAACCGGCAGGGATAGTACACCACGGCCTCCTCGATCTTCTCTGCCCGGGCGGCGCTGTCGTCATCCAGCTTGGTGACGTACTGGGCCAGCTCCTCCACGGCGATGTGCTCGGCGGTGCCGTCCACCATCTTGAGCTCCACGCTGCTGTGGAGGTCATAGGACACCCGGTTCATGGTGGCAGAGCAGGGGAGAATATCGGCAGGCATGATCTCCTTGCCCAGCAGGGCGTTGATGATCGTGCTCTTGCCCCGCTTGAACTCGCCGAGGATGCCCACGGCAAACTTGTGGGACTGGAGCTTCTTCTTGCCCTCCAGGAGCGCCTTCTGCCGCTCCTCCATCCCCAGCTGGCCGCAGTAGCCGGCCATGCGGCTGAGGCCTTCGCTGATCTCGCCGGACATGGCGTGGTAGCTCTGATAGATGTCGTTGGTGCTTTCCATGGTTTCTTGTCTCCCTTCTCCTTGGCCAAAGCCGATTAAAAGATCCGGCCCCGCTGGTCGCGCACCTTCACCGGCACAGCCATCACCGACACGATGGCGGCGGGGGCAGGCTCACAGATGAGCTCCATGGGTTCGGTCACATGCAGGGTAAAGGATTTGCGGCGCACATAGCCAAAGACCGTAATTTCGATCTTGTGGCTGCCGGGGGTCAGGGGAATCTCGATCTGCGCGCCGTTTTTCAGCTCGTATTCCAGCGTCTGATCCACGCGGAAGTGGAACGCATTGGCGATCATGGACAGGCTCCCGGGCCTGCGGAAGGTCACCGGGAACTGCTGCTGGAGCGGCGTCTGCTCCAGCAAACCGCCGCAGGTGGAGCAAAAACGGTAGCCGTCATGGTTCTCCGCGCCGCATTTGGGGCATCGTTTCATACTTTGCGCCTCCTTCCAGGCTGTTTAGATGGTTTCACCCCGGGGCAGGCCGCACAGGCCGCAGCTGGCGTCGTCCGCTTCGTTATGGGTGCCGCAGAGCGGACATTCCCAGCCTGTGGGCACCGGTTCGGGTTCAGGTCTCGGTTCTGGTTGCGGCTCGGGCCGCGGCTCCACCACCGGCACCGCCACCCGGATGCACCTGGCCCCGCAGTGGCCGCAGAAGGCCCCGTCCGAGGGCTTGCCGCAGTTGGGGCACTGCATGCGGTAGGTCGGCTTCGGCTGGGTCGCCGCCGCACCCTCCTCCACGCACTTGGCCCCGCACTGGCCGCAGAAGGCCCCGTCCGATGGCTTGCCGCAGCTGGGGCAGCGGTAACGGGCCGCCGGCGCGTCCAGAGCCGCGCCGCAGTGGCCGCAAAACGCCCCGTCCGCCTCCCGGCCGCACTGCGGGCAGCGCCGGGACGCGGCGCCGCCGCCGGACGCGGCGTCCGGCAGCTTCTCCGGCTTCCCTTCTCGCAGCAGCCGCATGGCCTCCGCGTCGTCCACATAGTGGCCCATCTCGCAGCGGTCGCAAAGCACGGCGTAGCGCTGCTTCAAGGTCACCGTGGGGATGTAAAACACCGAGACCTTGTACTTGCCCTCATTCAAGTAAAAGGGGGTCTGTTTCTTGCAATTGGGGCACATCTGCTCCCCCAGATACTTGATCTTTTTGAAATACTCCTTCGTTCCACAGCCGTCCACACGAAAGCCGCCCATATTCCTCTCCCCTTTGTTATATTCTCCCGCCTTTTAGCCGTTCCTGATCTCGGCATCGTCGGCACAGCAGACCTCGCAGGGCATGGCCAACGTGATAGCGGCGTTGCGGTTGTAGATCCAATAGCTGCTCATATCGCACAGCTCGCAGCCGTAGCGGTGATAGAGGCCGGAATCGTCGTCGGGCAGAATCCGCACCCAGGTGTCGTAGAACTCCAGGCGCTCGCTGAGTTCCTCCCGCTGCGCCTCATAATCGTCCTTGCGCTCCTCGTAATACCCCTGGTTATTCTCCTCATTCTCCAATTCCCGGGAGAGATCCACCGCCATGGCCATCCAATAGATCAGCAAGCCAATCACTGCCGCCGCCACTACACCCAGAGCCACCAGCAGCGCCGTCGCTGCCTTGCTCCGCTGCGGCCGGGGGCGCTGGGGCGCCTCCACCAGCGCCGTGCCGCAGTTGGGACAATAGTTCTTGCCGCCTTCAAACTGCATGCGGCAATTGGGACACATCTTCATGGCTGTTCCCTCCTCAGCTGTCTCCGCCGTCCGCCTGTGCCTCGTCGGCACAGCAGAGGGGGCAGGGTTCGGCCATCTGCATGGCCGCACTCTTGTTGTGAATGGCAAACAGCGACATGTCGCAGGCCTCGCAGCCATAGCGGTGGTAGATCGTATTATCGCTGTCGGAGATGATGCGCGCATATGCATCGTAGTACGCCACCCGCTCCTCCGCTGCCTCCAGCCCCTCCTTGGCCTCCTCGGCTTCGTCCCAACAGCGCTGGGTGATGCGCTCCTGGGCCGAGATCTGGCGCTCCAGCGACTGGAGCTGGGCATTGGCCAGGATCGCGATGGTGACTGCCGCCACCGCCAGCACACCCAGGGCAACCGCCAGCACCCGCGTTCGCTGCCAGAGCTTGGGCTTGGCCGGAGCGGCAGGTTCGGGGGGCTGCGGCTTGTGCGCTTCGAGCAGGAGTGTGCCGCAGTTGGGGCAGTAGATCTTGCCGTCGTCAAACTCCAGCTTGCATTGAGGACAGTATTTCATCGTCTCTTCCCGCCTTTTCTCTATTCTCGGCCGTTCAAGGTGCCACCGCCGCGGCCAGGGCGGCGTGGGCCGTCTCGGCGCCCCGCAGCAGCTCCTCGGCCCGGTCATAGCGCTGGCGCAGCTGGCGGCAGCGCTCCTTCTCCGCACCCATGCGCTGCTGGGCCAGACCCGCGATGCGGCCGTCCAACGCCTGGGGCTCCGCCTGGGTCAGCGCCTCGACGACCCGGCCCAGATAGGACGGCAGCGCCTCCCGCCAGGCCCGGCTATAGCGACTGACAAAATTGTCCACCCAGGGGTTCACCAGTATGTTCATCACATTCAAATTGGTCAGCAGCCGCGGCAGGCGCAGCTGCAAGGGCGGCAGCGTCGGTTGAAGCCCCGCCACCATGGCGCCGCGCACCGCGGCCAGAAGCCGGCTCTCGTCCGGGAGGCCCATCTGGGACAGCAGCGCGCCGCCGCGCTCCAGCGCCTGGCGGCGCTGGGTCAGATACTGTCCCACGCTTTGAAGCGCCGCCGCGTGGATGGCCTTGCGCAGGCCGTCCTCCAGCGACGAAAGCAGCCCCTGGCCGTCCTCCTCGGCGTCCCGCAGGGCCGCCGCCACGGCCAGATCGCTCTGCACCGTCACCGCGCCCAACCGGTTGATAAACAGCCGCCGGAGGTTCTGCCCCAGCTCTGCCGTACCCAACCACGGCTCCATCACCGCCTGGGTATTGGTCAGGCCCTCGGTCTCCAGGGTCTGGAGCTGGGCCGCCCGACCGGCAAAGTAGTCCCGGGCCGCAGCCTCGGCAGCCAGAATGGCGCGCATCTCCGCCCGGGCGCCGGCCAGCTGGTCAGCCAGGGACACCGTGGAAAACCAGGCCCGGGCCCGCTGCACCAGCCCGCCCACCTGGTAGAGCCCCCGCAGCTGGAGCTGGGCGTTGAAAATCGTCACCAGCTCTTTCTTCAATTCCGGCAGGCGGCTCTCCGCCAGGGCATCGTAGTCGCCGCTCACAAAGGCGTCCAGGGCCTCCATGGCCGACACCGGGTGCACCCGCAGCGCCTTCAGCAGACCCTCGGCCTTCTCCAGCACCTCGGGCTGATCGCCGTAGTCGGCCTGCACCCGCTGGAGGGTGTGGGTCTGGATGCGCTCGGTGAGATAGGCGATGACCTTCTCCCGCTGGTGCGGCGGAACAAGATCCATGCACGTGGCCACGAAGATCACATGCTGCAAATTGGGCAGCGCCATCAGCCGCGCCGCCCAGCGGCACTCCGTGTCGCTGTAGGGCATGGTGGCCTTGACCACCACCAGTGCCGCGTGGATTCCCTGGAGCTGGCCTTCGGTCACGGCGCTCATGCTCTCGGTGTCGTTGAGTCCCGGCGTGTCGAGAATCTCAATGCCGTTGGCGCACAGCTCCGTGGGATAGCGGATCTCCGCTTCCCGCACCGTGGCCGCCACCTGGGCCGATTCCCGGGTGAGCTTGGTGACATAGTCCGAAAGGCGATCGATGGGCACCTCCGCGTCGCGCCCGTCGTGGTAGTGGATGCAGGCGCCGGGCTTGAGGCCGTAGGTGATGCGGTTCACCGCCGCCGTGGTGGGCTCGATGTCCACCGGCAAAATGGGCATGCCCAGCAATGCGTTGATGAGACTGGACTTGCCCCGGCGGAACTCCCCCACCACCGCCACGCGAAACCGCTTGTGCTGAAGGCCCTGGAGCACCGCTTCGATCTCCCGCGTCAGGGACGGATCGGGGCAGTCCTCCACCGCGGCGGCCAGATCATACAGTATTTTATAGAGCTGGAAGTCCAGCTGGCCATCCAAGCGTGTCTGATCCATAGTACCTCCCGCCAATACTTTCTTTAATATTGTATCAAACTAGTGTAAGGAAAGCAAGCAGCGATCCCGGGCGCCCGGCAAGCGCGGGGCTATTCGCACCAGCCGGTGCCGTCGCAGATGTTGCACTCGCCGGTGCCGCCGCAGAGGTTGCACTCCTCCCGGTCGCCGTAGGACAGCCGTCCCGTGCCCAGGCAGCCCTGGCAATTGCCGGTGCCCTCGCAGCCGGGGCAGCGGCCGTCCCAGTCGGGATCCACGGTGATGTCATAGCTGGGATTCTGGAAGCTGCCGCTGCCCTCCCCCTCCAAGACCGCACTGCCATCGGGGTAGTACAGGCGCCACTCGTAGGGAATCAGGCCGTAGACCTCCAGATACAGCGTGACCTCGTCGCCCACCATGGCATAGAAGTCGTATTCCTCCCGCTGGTCGTAGTACCACTCGTAGCCCTCGTGCTCCACCGTCATGCGGTAGGCTATGATGTCGGCGGTGTCGCCCTCGCCGTTGGGCAGGTCGTAGCACATGCAGTTATAGATCGTGGGATCATCGCCAAAGGTATACTGCTCGGCGATCTGTTCGCCATCCACCTGGAGGAAGTAGCCCGGGCCGGGCACCGTCATGCCGGCGCCGGCATTGACCGGATCGGAACTTTCATCGTCGAAGGCATCGTCATAGGCGGTATCATCGTAGGTCGTATCGTCGGTATCGTCGTTGGTGGTATCGTCGGTATCGTCATAGGTGGTGTCGTCGGTATCGTCATAGGTGGTGTCGTCGGTATCGTCATAGGTGGTATCGTCGGTATCGTCATAGGTGGTGTCGTCGCTGTCGTCATCGCTGTCTAAGTCCCAGCCCAGGGAGGACGTACCGCCCCGGAGGCCGGCAATGGGCAGGCTGGAGCAGCCGGCCAGAAGGCTCAGGCAGAGCAGCAGGGCAAGGCTCATCATCATTTTTTTCATGGTTCTCTCTCCTTTTCTCGCCGTCGCGGCGGGAATGTTTTTGTTGGGCCTATCTTACCAAACCGCCGTCGTCTGCGGCGCAACCTTTTTCCGCCCGCGCCGCCGGGCGGAAACTCCCAAATATTAGTATGACATACCCCAGGGCGGAATGCAAGCGCCGGAATTTTTTTCCGTCCCAAAGCCCCGGCGCCGTGGTAAAATAAAAGCACAATCCACGCCGGACTGCCCGGCAAAGGAGGCTAACAGCATGCAATGGTTTCAATCCCCTCCCCCCGGCGGGGCGAAGCTGGTGCCCCGGGACGCCCGGGTGGACTTCTTGGGCTGCGCGGTGATCCCCGAAGGAACCGTGGAAATCGCCGCGCGGGCCTTTCGCGGCAATGCGAATCTGCGGCGGGTGGTGCTGCCGGCGAGCGTGCGGCACATCGAGGCTCTGGCCTTTGCCGACTGTCCCAATCTGGCCCGGGTGCAGCTGAACCAAGGGCTTCTCTCCCTGGGAAGCAGCGTCTTTTCCGGCTGTGACAAGCTGCGGATGCTCTTTCTCCCCGAGAGCCTCCAGCAGGTGTGCGCCGGGAGCTTTGACGGCCTGCACCTGATTGCTCCCCTCTACAATCCCGCCGGGACGACGCTCTTTCGCTACTTCGCCCCCCACGCCGCTGCCGACTACGCCGTGCCCGAGGGGGTGGTGCGGCTGGCCCCCGGCGCCTTCACCGGCAGCAGGAGCCCCCAAGAGGTGCGCCTGCCCCGGAGTCTGCGGCAAATCGACACCAACGCCTTTTTTGCCGCCGCCTTGCAGCGGATCACCCTCCCCGCCACGGTGGAGCGCGTCCAGGCCGAGGCCTTCCACTACTGCGACGACCTAAAGACCGTGGAGATCCAATGTGACTGCCGGGCCCTGGCCGATGGGATCTTTTGCCGGTGCGGTGAGGTGCAGGCACAGTTTCACGGCGTCGAGGCGGACTTTGCCACGCAGCTGCGGCTAAAGGGCGTGGATCTTCTGACCCGTCGGCCAGACCTGCTCCTGCCCCGGGAGGCAGTCTGGCAGGATGCGGCCTTTGCCGCACTGGCAGGCCAGGCGGCCCGGGGAGACGCCGAGGCCATGATGCTGTTGGCCGAGCTGCTGGAGCAGCGGTATCCCGCGCCCTTCTACGGCGCCGATGCCGCCAACTTCTGGCGCCATCGCGCCAGCCGCTACGGCAGCGCCCAGGCCGCGCGCTGGATCCGGCAGTGGCTCTGCGACCACCCCCGCCAGAGAATCCCCGCGGCCATGCCCTCCAACCTCTCGGGGAATTACAGCGGGAAATTTCTCCAGGCCATGGGGTTTTCCTTTTTTGACCCGAGCCGGTCATATCATCTCGAGCCCAAGGCCCAGCTGGGGCTGATGGAGGCCCACGCCTGGTGCGATGAGGACGGGCCGGACGAGGACGGATTTGGCCGGGAGGACTACTACGACTGGTGGCTCTTGGACGAATTTCTTCAGGAGATTCCCGGCGTGCCCATGGTCGCATGCTGCTCTCACCGGGAATGGCGGGACTTCATCGGCGTCTTTCGCAACCAGTGGGACGCCGCCGTGGCAGCGCTCCAGGCCCGGAACGGCAGCCCGCAATAGG
>CALXCW010000044.1 GCA_944386905.1 uncultured Oscillospiraceae bacterium | reverse complement strand
ATTCTCAATCTGGAGTTCACCAAGAGCGGTGAGACCGGCGATGTGACCATCTCCAACGTCAACTACACGCCTCTGTATATTTTGGACATGGGTGAGGAAGCCGATGTGCGCTTCCAGGTGCTGCCCATCCGCAAGGCACTGAACACCACGCTCTATGACGACTATAAGACCGAAATGGAGGAGGCCATCGGTCACCTCAAGACCAATACCAATTCCCAGTTTGATTCCGGAGACTGAGCTGTCAGACTGACAAAGCAACATGCGCGTGGGCGCCCCCCACGCGCATGCAGAAAGCAAGACGCCGCGTCCTTTTGAGGACGCGGCGTCTTAGCTTTTTTCGTTCGGCGGCCGGCGCTACGTCCAGCGCTGCCAGATTTCGGGACAATAGCCCACGGTGGCCTGCTTTCCGTTGCGCACCACGGGGCATCGCATCAGCTTGGGGTTTTCATAGACCTTGTCCTCCTTGGCTGCGGCGTCGTCCATATAACGCATCAAGTCAATCTGCGGATCCTTTTTGTCCCAGTCGATGAGCTTGTCAATGCCTCCCACCGCCCGCAGGACGCTGTCAAACTCCCGGGGCGAAAGGCCGAAGCGCAATAGGTCGATGCTCTGAAAAGCAATCCGTCGTTCCTTGAAGTACCGCTCGGCCTTCTTCGTGTCAAAGCTCTTACTCGTGCCGAAAATCTGAATATTCACGGATATTTCACCTCCATAAGACAGAGTCCCTTGGCCGGCACGGTCTCCCCGGCCAGGCTGCGGTCACCCAAGGCGAAGATCTGATCGATGTCCCCCGGGGCAAGCCGGCCTTGACCCACGGCCAGGAGCGTTCCCACCAAAATCCGCACCATGTGATAGAGGAAGCCGTCGGCAGTCAGGGTGAAGCGCAGCTCCTCCTCCACTTGGGTGAGCTCCACGGCACGCAGGGTACGCACCGTGGACTTCTTCGCCTTTTTCAGAGAAGAGAAGGGCAGAAAATCGTGCTGACCCAGCAGCCGCGCCGCGCCGGCTTCCATGGCCTCCAGATCCAGCGGTTCTGCCATCTGATAGACGTAGCGCCGCTGAAAGACGCATGGGCCGTCGCTGTGGAAAACACGGTAGCAATAGGTCTTTTCCAATGCGTTGTAGCGGCTGTGAAACCGCTCGTCCACTGCCGTCACTGCCGTTACGCCGATATCCTCGGGAAGATAGGCACGCAGATAGGCCAAAATCTCCGGCGCTGTCATGGCCGTAGCGGCATGGAAATTCGCCACTTGTCCCAGGGCGTGCACACCGGCGTCGGTGCGTCCGGAACCGATGACCTCCACGGCCTGGCCCGTCATGCGGCCTAGAACCTGCTCCAGCTTGCCCTGTATGGTGGCATCGCTGTCACCCAGGCGCTGCCAGCCCCGGTAGCGAGTGCCGTCATAACAAAGATCCAGGCGAAAATTACCCATGGTATTCCTCCGTCAACAGAGCCCGGGCCTCCTGCGCGGTATCCGCCGAAAAGAGAAACCGGCCTCGAGAATCGTAGACCTCCACGTGATCCATCACTGCTTCAATGGTAGCCATATGCTGCACCCTCCTTGCTGGATGGTGCTAGCATATCACTTCTTATGTCCCATAATTGGGACATGAAACAGGGCCCCCGGGCAAAGTGCTCGGGGGCTCAGACCGCTTAAATGTTCAGAATCCGCCAGACAATGGCCGACAGCTCCGCACGGGTCAGGGAATTGCCGGGACGGAAGGTGCCGTCTTTATAGCCTTCGGAGATACCGGATTCATAGAGTGCCTGGACAAAGCTGTCCGAGGTGTCGGAGAAGGCGCCGCTGCCGCTGGCCGTGAGGCCCAGGGCATTGGCCACCACCTTGGCCATCATCAGACGGGAGATGGGCACATCCAGGTCGGTAATATCACCGCGGGCAATGATCCCCTCGTCCAATGCCAAATTGAGATAGCCTCTGGCCCAGTGGGATTCCACCCGGGCCGGCTCCTCATAGCCCGCCGCCAGCAGTATCATCTTCAGCGCCTCGCCGGTGGTGACCGTTTTGCTGGGCCGGAAGGTGCCGTCGGTATAACCGTTGATGACGTTCTGGGCGTAGAGCGCCTGGACGTATTCATAGAACCAATCGCTGGACTGCAGATCGGAAAAGACCTCGGTGAGATCCACTTCCGGCGCCTCGGGCGTCACCTCATTGCCCTCGCCGATCTCACCAGGATCCACGGGGCCATATAGGTCGTCGTCTACAGGCTGGTGATCCGAGGACGAGGGGATCTCGCCGTTCTCACCCCAGCGGGCAAAAACCGTGAGCTCCTCGGTGACCACGGTGTCCTCGGTGATCTGACGCCCGTCCGAGGTAAACCAGCCGGTGAACTCCTCCGTCTCATGGGTGGCCGAGAAGAGAGGCTCATATGTAGAACCGTCGCGGTAGAACGCGATGTCCACATCGACGCTGCCGCCGTTGCCGTCATAGATGAGGTAGCTGAATTTATTCTCCGTGGCATCCAGGGTATAGGCGCCGTAGAGGAAGAGCTTGATCTCGCCGATGCGCCGCAAAATGAGCCCTGAGTGGATCTCCTGGCCCACGTGGCACCAGACACCCATGGCGCTGGCAAACTCATTCTCGCTGTACGACCCGCTGATGAGCAGTCTGGCCAGGCGGCTGCTGGAGGTGATCCACGAGGTGCCCACATTGAAGGTAAAGCTCACCAGGGCATCATACTGCGTGGCATTGAGGGAGATGCTGTTTTCTTCCAAAAATGCGTCGAGCTTCTGCTCCATCTCTGCAATGACGTAGATGAGAAGCTGATCTGCCTCTTCCTCGGTGATGGAAGTGGTGCTAAAGCCGTACTTTCTGGCGTACTCCGTGGAGCAGCCGTAGCCAATGGACATCTGCGAAACATCGACATAGGCCGTATCGGTGAAGCCCTCTTGGGTCTTGATGAACGCCACTCCCTCGGGGGTGGTGGTGAGATCTTCCTGGGTGGTGGAGAGATCCACGGTGGATCTCTCTTCCACATTCAGCGCGGAATCCACCGCCAGAGCCGGTGGGCACATCGCGCCCAGCACCAGGCCGCAGGCCAGTAACAGGCTCAATAGCCGGATTTTCATGGACGTACTCCTTTCGGGGAAATCTGTCCCTTCGGTGGCCGAAGCGACGTTTATGGTCTCGATTATACCACCGATAGTTACAAATTGCAACCTTTTCTATTTCCCCGGCTTTTTGTGTGCCTGGAGCCACAGGAGAATATCGCCATAGACGGCCTCCCGTCCCACTTCGTTGAGGGGCTCATGGCGCATGCCTTCATAGAGCTGGCAGGTGACCTCCTCCATCCCCGCGGCCTGGAAAGCCTCCACCGTCTCCAGCACGCCCTGGCCCATGTTGCCCACCGGGTCAAGGCTGCCGGAGAGAAAGTGTACCGGCAGGGAGCGCTGCATTTTGGAGAGATTATCCCGTTTCTGGTTCTGAGCCATGCCGTAAAACATCTCGCCGTAAAGCTGCACCGTAGGGTCAAAGCCGCAGAGGGGATCGGCACAATAGTCATCCACGGCGGCGCTGTCCGAAGAGATCCAATCGTAGGCAGTACGGTTGGGGGCGAAGGCGTGGTTATAGGCGCCGAAGGCCAGCCGTTGGAGAAGGCGGCTCGTGCCGTGCTCGCCGTGGCGGAGCGCCTCGGCCTTGGCCAGCCCCCGTCCAAGGCGCAAAAGCGCCGGGTTCTGCCAGCCGGTGCCGGAGAGAATTACGCCGGCCAAGGGTGCGTGGTAGGTATAGAGATAGGTGCGCACCAGAAACGAGCCCATGGAGTGGCCCAGAAGGTAGTAGGGCACGTTGGGATACTCCCGCCGGGTCTTGGTGAGCAGCAAGTGGATTCCCCGCACGGCTTCCCGCCAGCCACCGGCGAGATAGCCCAGCTGCTCGCCCTCCCCCACCGACTTGCCATGGCCGGGGTGATCTTCGCCCACCACCAGATAGCCCCGCTGGGTGAGAAACGCCGCAAAGGGTGCGTAGCGGGCCACATGCTCGGCCACACCGTGCACCAGCTGCACGACGCCGATGGGCTCCCCTGCCGGACACCACTGACAGCAGTGGAGAAAGGATGCGGTTTCAAGTTGAATGAAAAATTCCTGCATGGTGGACTTCCTTTCCACAGGCCGGAGGTGTCACCGCCCCGGTTTCTTGTTGTTTTCGTAGAGAAGCGTCAGGCCCTTTAAGAGAAGATCCCGGTCGTAGTGGATCTTCCGGCGGCACATGGGCAGGACAAACCGGGCGATACCACCGGTGGCGATCACTGTGGCGCTCTGCCCCAGTTCCTCCTCCATCCGCTCAATCATGCCGTCGAGCATGGCGGCAGAGCCCATCATCAGCCCTGCGCGCATAGAATCGATGGTGTTGCGGCCGATGGCTTTTTTCGGCGCCTCCAGGCTGATGGCGGGCAGCTGGGCCGTGCGTCCGCTGAGGGCCTCGGCGGAGATCTTCACGCCGGGGCAGATGCACCCGCCCAGATAGTTGCCTTTGGCATCAATGGCCGTGATGGTGGTGGCGGTGCCCATGTCAATGATGAGCATGGGAGGCTTGTATTCCGCCAGAGCCGCCACCGCACCCACGATCAAATCGCCGCCGGCCAGCGCCGGGTTGTCCAGAAGAATGTTGAGCCCTGTCTTGATTCCAGGGCCCACCACCAGGGGCGACTTGCCCGTGAGCTTGAGAACGGCAGACTTGAAGGAATTCAAAAGCGGCGGCACCACCGAAGAGATAATGCTCCCTTCGATGGTCGATGGGGCGATTCCAAAGAGATCCAGAATGTTTTTGAGCTCCACGGCATATTGATCCGAGGTCTTGATGAGATCGGTAGCGATGCGAGCTTCGTTGACGATGGTCTTTTGGTCAATGCAGCCCAGAACGATGTTGCTGTTGCCGATGTCAATGGCGAGTATCATGGTCGTCACTCCAATCGTTGATGGATTCGATGCGGCAGGTAAAGCGGCCGTTTTGGAGCTCCACCACCGCGCAGGTGGGGCGGAGCGTAGGGCCGCAGGCGCCGGGGTTGAGCAGCGTCACGGAGCCGCGCTCCTCGAGAAGGGGTGTGTGGGTGTGGCCGAAGAGCGCCAAACTTGCCCCGGCCTCCTCGGCGGCTAGTGCCAGGGGCAGAAGGCTCTGCTTGACGCCGTATCGGTGGCCGTGGGTCAGCAGAATCCGTACGCCCTCCAGCTCCAGCAGCCGCTGCTCCTGGCTGCGGTCGAGAAAGTCGCAGTTGCCAGTTACCGAGAGCACCGGCAGCTGGGGAAAGCGCTTGGCCAGGGCATGGGCATCGGCGGCCAGGTCTCCCAGATGAAAGATATAGTTCGGCCGGGCCAAAGCCACGGCCCGCTCCATGGTGCTGATGGAGCGATGGGAGTCGGAAAAAATCAAGAGTCTCATACTGTCACCTTTTTTGCCCGGGGGGCATAGAATATCAAAAATGCGTCAATGGGAAGGAGGCGGCTATGTTGAAGCAACCGAGCGAATGGAGCGCCCAGGAAATCGCCCAGGCGCTCCGCTCCCCCGAGGCCAAGGCCATCCGTCAGCGGCTGGCCCAGTGCCCGCCCCAGCTGCTGCGCCAGGCCGCGGCTGCGGCGCAGGCGGGCGATTATGCCAAGGCGCTGGAACTCTTGCAGCAGTCCGGCGCCGGAAAGGACGGCGAAAGTCATGGATGAGCTCCAGGAAAAACTCACGGCGTTTCTCCAGAACCCCCAGGCCATGGAGCAGGTGATGGAAATGGCGGCCTCTCTGGGCCTGGGCAGCGAGAGCAGCGAAGGCAATTCTTCGCCTGCCAACCGCCAGGAGGAGCTGGTGCACGCGCTGATGCCCTATCTCCGGCCGCAGCGGCGGGCGCGGCTACGGCGGGCCCTGGAGCTGGCACGGCTCTCCACCCTGGCCACCCAGGCCATGGCCGCCCAGCTGCAGCAGCGAGAACAGGAGGGACAGGAACATGTATAACCGCTACGTACCCACCCAAGAGGGCGGCTATCGCCGCCAGCCCATGGAAGAGCCCGAGAGAAGTCCCTGTCCGCCGCCGCCCCAGGACTGCCCGGAGCAGCAGCTGTGCCAGGAATCCTGCCAGCGGGAATGCCAACAGGAATGCCCACAGGAAAGCCAGCCCGCGTGTCCGCAGACGTGTCCGCGGCAAAAACAGCAGCAGCCCCTCCTGGGCGGGCTCGACCTGGGGGATCTGCTGCTGCTGTGCGTGATCTTGCTCATTGTACTGGAATCCGACGGCCAGGATCGTCTGCCGCTGCTCATCGCCGCGGCGGCGTTCCTACTCTGAGTCTGCGAAGGGTTCCGTGCCGTCGCTCAGGCGGAACCGGCCGGAGAAGGTCTCATCCTCCTGGGCCAGACGCTCAAAGTACACACGCTGGACGGCATAGACCTGGCGGCTCTCCTCCAGCACATCGGCCTGGTAAATGAGGCCGCTCTGTAGGTCAATCCAATAGCGGTTGGTACGGATGGCGTCGTTTTGACAGCAGACATAGATGCACTGAACCTGAGAATCTGCCAGGGCGACAAAGTCGGCGTCCGTGATGGTGGAGTTATTGATCTCCGTGAGAAAGTCCATGGACGGCAGCCCCAGCAGATCCATCGCCGTGGTGCCGCCGGTGAGAGACAACGTGAGATAGTCCCGGTCGGTGTTGTACCAGAGGTAGGTGGTCGTGCCGTCGCTGAGGACGGACTTGGTGCGCATATCGTCGGACACCTCCCCCAGCAAAATAGAACCGTTGACCCAGAGCTCCACGGTACGCTGAGTCTGGGCGTCGTCGGCACCCACGGAGACGGTATAGGACAGATGGTAGGCATCGGGGGTCTGGATGGTTTCAGCCAGGATATCCCGGACGTTGTCCACGGTTACCTGGACAAAGCCGTCGTCCGCTGGAGGCGTCTCCTCGTCAGGGGGCGATGGCTCCAGGGGCGTGGTGGAGGGCAGCACAATTCCCTCTTGATGCTGGCCCGACTGGCTCAGCGTAAAGGCCGCCACCAGCACCAGGGCGATGGCCGCCACCGCCGCCAGGGCCAGAATGCCGTTTTTCCCCCGCAATCTCTTGGGTTTCATGGCACTGGCCTCAGCGAGGGCAGAAGTCCGCCGGGCGCTCAGCCGTGAGGCCGAAATGCCAGCGAATAGCCTGGGCAATCCGCGCCGAGGCTTGGCCATCGCCATAGGGGTTGACAGCCTTGGCCATGGCCTGATAGGCCGCAGGGTCGTCCAGCAGGCGGTTACCCGCAGCCAGGACGGCATCGTATTCCACGCCGGCCAACTTGGCTGTTCCGGCGGCGATGGCCTCGGGGCGCTCCGTCTCCCTGCGCAGCACCAGAACGGGCTTGCCCAGGGCCGGCGCCTCCTCCTGGAGACCGCCGGAGTCGGTCATCACAAAGTAACACCGGGCCAGCAGGTTGTGCATCTCCTCCACGTCTACCGGATCGATCAGGTGGATCCGCGGCCGGTTCCCCAGGCAGCGCTGGGCGCACTCGCGCACCACAGGGCTCAAATGCACCGGATAGACCACCTCCACATCCTCGTGGGTCTCCACCAGCTTGGCTACGGCGGTGAGGATGTCCTCCATGGGCTTGCCGTAATTCTCCCGGCGGTGGCACGTCAGGGCGATGACGCGCCGGTGCGCAAAGTCCAGCTGGTTGAGCAGGGCCGTCTCAAAGGGGCGATCCCCCTTGACTGTGTAGGCCATGGCATCGATGGCGGTGTTGCCGGTGATGAAGATTTCCCCCCGGATTCCCTCCTTTCGGAGGTTCTCGGCGTTGGCCACGGTGGGCGAGAAGTGAAGATCGGCGATATCTCCCACCAAGGTGCGGTTCATCTCCTCGGGGAAGGGAGAATACTTGTCATAGGTTCTGAGCCCCGCCTCCACATGGCCTACGGGCACCTGATGGTAAAAGGCCGCGAGCGCGCCGGCAAAGGTGGTGGAGGTGTCGCCGTGGACTAAGATCATGTCGGGCTTGCACTGCTCCATCACCTGCTCCATGCCCAGGAGCGTCTTAGTGGTAATGGTGGAGAGGGTCTGGCGCTTCTCCATGATGTTGAGGTCAAAATCGGCCTGGAGAGAGAAGATCTCCATGACCGAATCGAGCATCTCCCGGTGCTGGCCCGTGAGGCAGCAGATGCTGGTGATATCCTCCCACCGGGCCAGTTCCTTGACCAGCGGCGCCATCTTGATGGCTTCGGGCCGGGTGCCGAAAACGGACATGATTTTAATGTTCTTCATGGTCTTGCTCCTGATTCTCACTGTGATTGTGGGGTTTTTTGAAGATGATCCGCACACCGATTGCGCCGACGATAATCACCGCGCCAATGAGGATGAGGGCCCGGAGCTCGCCCGAGGAAGTGAGCAGCACCGCCGCCAGACCCAGGATGGCCGTGAGCATATAGGAGATGGCCACGGCCTGCTTCTGGTTGAAGCCCATGTCAATGAGTCGGTGGTGGACATGCCCCCGGTCGGCGCACATGGGATTCTGACCCTTGGCGATCCGGCGGAGGAAGGCGAAGCAGATATCGAAAATCGGAATGCCCAGGATCAGGAAGGGCACGGCAAAGGAGATAATGGCGTAGAGCTTGAAGAGGCCCTGCACCGACAGCGTCGCCAGAATAAAGCCCAGGAACGTGGCGCCGGTGTCGCCCATAAAGATCTTGGCCGGGTTCTTATTATAGGGAATGAAGCCCAGGCAGGAGCCCAGGAGGGCCGCCAGAATCACGGCAATATTGAGTTCCTCCACCATCAGAGCGATGATCAAAAGCGAGGCCGTGGAAATGGCCGACACCCCCACCGCCAGGCCGTCCAGGCCGTCGATGAAGTTCACCGCATTGGTGATGGCCACGATCCAGATGATGGTCACCGGCACCGACAGCCACCCGAGGTTGAGATAGGACGAATCGCTGAACACATTGGGGTTGGACACGAACTGGATCACGCAGCCGTGGTAGACGGCCACGCCGGCGGCGGCAATCTGCACGAGAAACTTGGGTAGCGCTTTGAGCGTCATAATATCGTCCATGACCCCCAGCACTACGATCATAATGGCCCCCAGGAGGATGCCGCGGGTGGCGCGATCAATGTCTGCCAGGACGATGACCGTAAAGAGGAAGGCAATGAAGATTGCCAGGCCGCCCAGTCGTGGGATGGGCACATGGTGCATCCGCCGATTATCCTTGGGCACATCGATGGCGCCGACCTTATACGCCAGGCTCTTGACCAGCGGGGTCGCCAGGAAAGCGATGATCCCGGCGCCCAGCAGCGCGGCGGTCAGCCGCAGAAGAAACTGTAATTCCACCTTGCAAACCTCACTGACGCGGGACGAAGCCCACCTTCTTATAGACCTTGCGCAGCGTGCGGTTGGCCAGAGCGGCAGCGCGCTCAGCGCCCTGATGGTAAATGGCTTCAAGATAGCCCTTGTCGGCCATCAGGCGGCCGGCCTCTTCCTGAATGGGCCGCAGCAGCTCCACCACTGCCTCGCCCACGGCGGGCTTAAAGATCCCATAGCCCTGTCCGGCGAACGCGGCTTCGGCTTCGGCGAGGGTCTTGCCCGTGGCAGCGCAGTAGATGGTGAGCAGATTGGAGATGCCGGGCTTGTTCTCCCGGTCATAGCGCACGGCAGTTTCACAGTCGGTGACAGCGCGCTTGAACTTGCGCATGATGTCCTCAGGCTTATCCATAAGGAACACGCAGCCCTCCGGCTCGGATTTACTCATTTTGTTTTCCGGCTGACCCAGGCTCATCACCCGCGCGCCCATCTTGGGCACAAAGGCCTCGGGGATGGTGAAGGTGTCGGGGAAGGCGTTGTTGAACCGCGTGGCAATGTCTCGGCAGAGCTCCACATGCTGGCGCTGATCCTCTCCCACCGGCACCAGGTCGGATTGATAGAGGAGAATATCTGCCGCCATGAGCACCGGATAGGTGAAAAGTCCAGCGGTGATATTGTCGGCGTGTTTTTTTGCCTTGTCCTTGAACTGGGTCATGCGGCTAAGCTCGCCAAACTGGGTGTAGCAGCCGAGCACCCATGAGAGCTCCGCATGCTGGGGCACGTGGCTCTGGATAAACATGATGTTCTTCTCGGGGTCGAGGCCGCAGGCGATGTACTGCGCCAGCTGGGCAACCGACCGCCGCCGCAGATCCGCAGGCACCTGACGCACCGTGATGGCATGCATATCCACGATACAATAAAGGCAGTCGTACTCATCCTGAAGGGCAACCCAGTTCTTGATGGCGCCCATATAAGAGCCCAGGGTCAGCTCGCCGCTGGGCTGGATGCCGGAGAAAATCCGCTTTTTCGATTCCATAGTCGTTACCTCTTTTTCTGGTGTGGTCATAGGTAAAAGTATTCTATCATAAATTGCCCAATTTCGCAATCAATCATTGACGGGCGGAAAAAATATCGATATGATAATACCATTGATTGAAACTGGAGGAACAACCACCATGGATTTTTTTGAAGAAATGGAAGCCCGGATCCCCAAGGGGACGGTGCGCACCCGCTTTGCCCCCAGCCCCACAGGCTATATGCACGTGGGCAATCTGCGCACGGCCCTCTACACCTGGCTGATTGCCCGGCACTTCGGCGGCACCTTCATCCTTCGCATCGAGGACACCGACCAGGGCCGCCTGGTGGCGGGCGCCGTGGATGTGATTTACAAGACCATGGCCGAATGCGGCCTCGACCACGACGAAGGCCCCGATGTGGGAGGCCCCACCGGCCCCTATATTCAGAGCCAGCGCCGGGATCTCTACGGCAAGTACGCCGAGCTTCTCATCGAAAAGGGCGCAGCCTACCGCTGCTTCTGCGACAAGGAGGAGAATGAAGAGGTGGAGGTGGCCGAAGGCGTGGCCATCCACAAGTATGACGGCCGCTGCTCCCGCCTGACGCCGGAAGAGGTGCAGGCCAAGCTGGATGCCGGCCTTCCCTACGTCATCCGCCAGAAAATTCCCCGGGAGGGCTCCACCACCTTCCACGACGCCATCTTCGGCGACATCACCGTGGAGAATGAGACTCTGGACGACCAGGTGCTCATCAAGCGTGACGGCCTGCCCACCTACAACTTCGCCAATGTGGTAGATGACCACCTCATGGGCATCACCCATGTGGTGCGCGGCAGCGAGTACCTCTCCTCTGCCCCCAAGTATAATCTTTTATACGAGGCCTTCGGCTGGGAGATCCCCACCTACGTCCACTGCTCCCCTGTCATGCGCGACGCCCAGCACAAGATGTCCAAGCGCCACGGCGACCCCAGCTATGAGGATCTCATCGCCGAGGGCTACCTCACCAAGGCCGTGCTCAACTATGTGGCCCTCCTGGGCTGGTCGCCCCGGGGCGACCTGGCGGAGCAGGAGTTCTTCACCCTGCCCGAGCTGGTCAAGGCCTTTGACCTGGGCGGCGTATCCAAGTCCCCGGCCATCTTCGACATTCAAAAGCTCAAATGGATGAATGCCGAGTATATGAAAAAGCTCGACCCCGACGCGTTCTATGAAAAGGCCCTGCCCTGGCTGCGACAGGCCATCGCCAACCCCGCCATCGATTTAAAGGCCGTCTCCGCCCTGGTACAGCCCCGGTGCGAGATTCTCTCCGATCTTCCCGAGCGGGTGGACTTTTTGGACAAGCTGCCCGACTACGACACCACTCTC
>CALXCW010000043.1 GCA_944386905.1 uncultured Oscillospiraceae bacterium | reverse complement strand
AGCGATCCCACTTGTCGCACAGCGCCGTGACCTGGTCGGCAAATTTCGCCAGCTCCCGGTTGGCAAGGCCGCGGTTTTTCTCGATGACGTTGAGCAGCCGCCGGCCGGCCTGATAGAGCCGCTGGAATACCACATTGGTGCGCACCGAGACCTTCCGCTTCTCCAAATGGGTGCGGAAGCCCAGGCTCAGCCACTGCATGGTGGTCAGGTCAAAGACGCTGCCGTTATAGGGCGCCTCGGCGTCCATGAGGAGCTTCTCGCGGATCAGGGCGGCAAAGTCGTCGGTGACCGCATCGCCGCCGTGGTTTACAAACACCTTCTTGGGCTTATACGTCATGGCCTCCAGCCATTTCAAGAGCATGGCCTGGTCGGCGTGACCGCTGATGCCGTCCATCTGCTCGATCTTGGCGTTCACCTGGATCTCCTCGCCGAAGAGCTTCACCGATGTAGCCCCGTTGAGGAGCT
Source organism: uncultured Oscillospiraceae bacterium (assembly GCA_944386905.1). Lineage (GTDB taxonomy): Bacteria > Bacillota > Clostridia > Oscillospirales > Oscillospiraceae > Avoscillospira. The sequence goes on along the minus strand of CALXCW010000043.1, from coordinate 11,186 downwards.
TTCGGCCCAGCGTGCCCTCGGACTGGTAACCCACGAAAAGGATGGTACTCTGGGGCCGCCAGAGATTGTGCTTGAGGTGGTGGCGGATCCGGCCCGCCTCGCACATGCCGCTGGCCGAGAGAATCACCTTGGGCTCGGGATCTAAGTTGATGGCCATGGAGTCCTGGCTGGTGATGGAGGTGCGAAGGCCCGGGAAATGAATGGGGTCGATTCCTTGCTCCAGGAGCTTGAGCGTCTCGTCGTCATAGTATTCCATCATTCCGCCGGAGTAGATGTTGGTGGCCTCCACTGAGAGAGGTGAATCGACATACACCGGGAAGCCCTCATGGCCCCGGATACGTTTTTCCTGCTTGATCTCCCGCAGGAGGAACAAAAGCTCCTGGGTGCGGCCTACAGAGAACGCCGGGATCACCAGGTTCCCGCCGCGATCCAGTGTGTCCTGGAGGATGGCCGTCAGCTGTCCGGCAAAGTCCGCCCGGGGGCCGTGGAGCCGGTCGCCGTAGGTGGATTCAATGACCACATAGTCCGCTCCCACGGGCATCTGCGGGTTGCGAATCAGGGGGCGGTTGACATTTCCCAGGTCGCCGGAGAAGAGCAGGCGCTCGGTTTTCTCCCCTTCGGTAACCGTAACGGTGATGCTGGCCGAGCCCAAAAGGTGGCCCGCGTCTTGAAACGAGATGGAAATGCCGTCCAAAATCGGATAGGTCGGGCCGTAGGTACACGGCTGGAAGAGCTTGAGAGAAGCCTGGGCATCGGCGACGGTGTAAACCGGCTCCACCACCTCGCCGCCGGAGCGCTGGGCCTTGCGGTTGCGCCACTGGGCTTCTGATTCTTGAATGTGTGCCGAGTCCAGCAGCATGATCGAGCAGAGCTTGCTGGTGGCCTCGGTGGCATAGATCGGGCCGTGGAAGCCCTGCTTGACCAGCTGGGGAATCATGCCGGAGTGGTCGATGTGGGCGTGGGTCAAAAGCACACAGTCGATCTCTCCGGCGGCCATAGGCAGGGGCGGGTTTTCATAGAGATCCATTCCCTGCTCCATACCATAGTCGATGAGAATGTGGTGGCCGGCGGCACTCAGGAGCGTGCGAGAGCCGGTGACCTCGTGGGCGGCGCCCAAAAATGTCAGCTTCATGGCGGTGCTCCTTTCTCGATGGATTTCTTACCGCTAGTATAGCGCAAAATTTCCCATTTGCCTACGGCTCTTTGGGAAATCTCTTGACTTTTTTCCGAACGACCACTATAGTTTTTGTAGAAAGTCACAAGGAGGAGTGTAAGGATGCACTATCGATGCGCCACCTGCGGCGCCACAGCGCCGGTGGAGACCCAGGAAGCCCGTTGCGTCTGCGGCGGCCTATGGCAGCTGGACTTCACACCCCCGGCCTTTGATCTGGGCCTGGTGGATCAGGACGTGTGGAGTCTTTTTCGCTACCGCGCCTTTTTGCCTGTCATAGGCGATGCCTGGCGACAGGTAACCCTGGGCGAAGGCATGACCCCCCTCGTGTCCTTGAACGAAGATGTCCTTTTGAAGATGGATTACTATATGCCCACGCTGTCGTTTAAAGACCGCGGCGCAGCGGTGCTGGTGGCCCACATGAAGGCCATCGGCGTGAAACGGGCCGTGCAGGACAGCAGCGGCAACGCCGGCAACAGCGTGGCGGCCTACTGCGGCCGCTGCGGCATCGCCTGCGACATCTATGTCCCTGAGGGCACCTCGCCGGGAAAAATCGCCATGATCGAAGCCCACGGCGCCACAGCTCATGTGGTGCCCGGCAGCCGTGACCACTGCGCCGACGTCTGCCGCGCTCAGGTGGAGCGGGAGGGCTGCTACTATGCCAACCACGTCTACAATCCCTTCTTCTACCAGGGCACCAAGACCTATCTCTATGAGGTCTACGAGCAGCTGGGCAGAATCCCGGAGCATCTGTTCATCCCTCTGGGCAACGGCACGCTGTTCCTCGGCGTGGTGCTGGCGCTGGAAGAGCTGCTCAACGCCGGCTGCATCGATCACTTCCCCAAGGTCATCGCCATCCAGAGTGAGCGGTGCGACCCCTTTGTCCGTGCCGTGGCGGCGGGCAGCGCCGACCCGGCGCCGGTAACTCCCACCCCCACCATGGCCGAGGGCATCGCCATCGGCGTACCCATGCGGGGCCGGGAGATCTTGTCTGCCATCTACCGCTATGGCATGGACGTGGTCACTGCGCCGGAGGATCGAATTTTGGAGGCCCGCAGCTACCTGGCCCGCCGTGGCATCTACTGCGAGCATACCACCGCGGCCAATCTGGCCGCCTACTGGCACTACTGCGATCTTCACGGCAAGACCCCCGACAGCCTGCTCACCATGTGCGGCGCGGGTCTCAAATCCGACCACTGAGGCCATGATGCACCCCCTTAAAAATCGCGGCAAATTGATGCCCGCCCATCCGTGAAAAACCGCCGTCCCCCAGAAAAGGGACGGCGGTTTTTTGCAATTTACACCAGCTCTGTCAGCGCCAGCACCACCTTGGCGCAGTGGGCGGCAGCCGCCGCCTCGAAGGCCGGGTAGTCCACCGTGGCCTGACCGTCGGCCTGGTCGGAAATGGCCCGGAGGATCACAAAGGGCAGACCGTTGCGCACCGCCCCCTGGGCGATGGCTGCGCCCTCCATCTCGGCGCAGTCCCCCTGGAATTGCGCCACCAGCCTCGCCTTCTGCGTCTCACCGGAGATAAACTGATCGCCGCTGACCACCCGGCCCAGCAGCGCCCGGCGATTAGGGTCGGCCAGGCGGCTGGCTTCGAGGGCCATGGCCGCCAAGGCCGGGTCGGCCTGGAAGGCAGGCGCCTGCCCCGGCACCTGGCCGGGCGCATAGCCGAACACCGTCACGTCCACGTCGTGGTGCATCACATCCCGGGACACCACCACATCGCCGATGCGAAGCTCACCGCTCAGCGCCCCGGCAATGCCGGTGTTGAGCAGGTGGGTCACGGCAAAAAGGTCGCACAGGCACTGGACACACATTGCAGCGTTGACCTTGCCCACGCCGCAGCGCACCACCACCGCATCGACGCCGCCCAGTCTGCCCTCATAAAAGGTCATTCCGGCCCGGGCTGTGACGATGGGGCTGACCATGGCGGCCTGGAGTGCGGCCACCTCCTGCTCCATCGCCCCGATAATTCCCAGCTTCATGGTTTCCTCCTCACTGCGGATAGCGCAGCGTCTCCGGCGCGGCGGTCTCCAGCACCTGAAGATACCGCCGGGCATAGTAGCGCGCCATGGGCAGATTCATATCGAGATAGTTGCCGCAGTCCCGGGCGGCAGCCCCGGGAATGGGGCCGTCAAAGTCCCTTACAAAGCGGAAGGTGTCGCGCAGCAAGGGCAAAATGTCCCCGCTTTCGTAGTCCCCGGCCAGCAGCAGGTAAAATCCCGTCCGGCAACCCATGGGGCCGAAGTAGATCACCCGCTCCCGCCATGTCGGTTCGTTGCGCAAATAGGTCGCCCCCAGGTGCTCCAGGGCGTGGATTTCGGCGGTGTTCATCACCGGCTCGGCGTTGGGGGCGGTCATTCTCAGATCGAAGGTGGTCACGGTCTCCGCGCCGATCTTGTCCCGGCGAGAGACGTACACCCCCGGCTTCAGCCGCAGATGATCCACCGTAAAGCTCGCAATTTTCTCCATAGCCTACACCGTGATGAGCTCGTAGTCCCGGGTGCCCAGGCCGATCTTCTCGGCGTGGGCCGGCCCCACGCGCCAGTCGGTGGTGGGATTGGCGGCGGTGAAACGGTCGGGGATCCCGGCCCGGTCGGCCAATATGCTCCGGGGATTCACCGGCTGGCGGTTGACCATGTCGGCGCAGGCCACATCCAGGGCCACCGGATCGTAGGAGGCAAACATACCCACGTCTGGCACGATGGCCGCGTCGCTCTCAAAATGGCAGTCGCAGTTGGGCGTCACTTGATTGACAATGTTGATGTGGAAATTGGGCCGCCCGTCCACCACAGCCTTGGCGTACTCGGCGATCTTGCAGTTGAGATTCTCAAAGGTCTCATCATCCGGTGAGGCAATGGCATCCTTGGGACATACGCCGATGCATCGCCCGCAGCCCACACAGCGACGGCGGTCGATTTCGCACTTGCCGTCGGCGATCTGGGGCGCGTCGTGGGCACAGATCCTGGCGCAGGCGCCGCAGCCGACGCACTTCTCGGCATGCACCAGCGGCTTGCCGGCGGCATGCATCTCCATCTTGCCGGCGCGAGAGCCGCAGCCCATACCCAAGTTTTTCAGCGCGCCGCCAAAGCCCACGGCCTCGTGGCCCTTAAAGTGGTTGAGGGAGATGATGATGTCGGCGTCCATGATGGCCCGGCCGATCTTGGCGGTCTTACACAGCTCGCCGCCCACCACCGGCACCTCCACATCGTCAGTGCCCTTGAGGCCGTCGCCGATGAGAATCTGGCAGCCCGTGGCATAGGGGCTGAAGCCGTTGCGCAAGGCCATGTCGATGTGATCCACGGCGTTTTTCCGTGCGCCGACGTAGAGGGTGTTGCAGTCGGTGAGGAAGGGTTTCCCCCCCAATTCCTTGATATAATCGGCCACATATCGGGCGAAGTTGGGCCGGAGGTAGCCCAGGTTGCCCTCCTCGCCGAAGTGAATCTTAATGGCCACATACTTGCCTAAAAAGTCGATGCGGTTCATCCCGGCGGCCTCCATCAGACGGCGGAGCTTCGATTGGTGGTTGACACCCAGCTTCATGCGAAAGTCGGTAAAATATACCTTTGCCCGTTCCATACATACCTCCTGTGAGACAATCCCCTGTAGGCCGCACCACCGAAACCGGTGCGGCAGCTTTCCCCTATACTATAACCGCTACAGCCGTCTGTGTCAAACGGCATGAAAAAAAGTGATAGATATTCCCTGTTTGCTCTGGTATAATAAGATTTAATACTGAACCATTTGCCGGAGGGGAGAGACGCCGTGTTTGAACAGCTTTTGGGCAACGACGCCCTCAAGGCCCGCCTGACCGCTTCCCTCTCCCAGAACCGGCCGAGCCACTGCTACCTTCTGGCCGGGCCCACCGGATCGGGAAAGACCACCCTGGCGCGGCTTCTGGCCGCCGCCCTTGTGTGCGAGGGAGCCCATCCCCCCTGCATGACCTGCCGGGCCTGCCGCAAGGTGCTGGACGGAATTCATCCCGACGTCATCACCGTGGACAGCCCCGATCGCAAATCTGTGCCGGTGGAGCGGGTGCGGGCCCTCCAGGCCGACGCCTATATCCGCCCCAATGAGGGTCGCCGGAAGGTCTATGTCCTCCCCCGGGCCCAGGATCTCACGGAGAGCGCCCAAAATGCACTTTTGAAGCTCATCGAGGAACCGCCGGCGTACGCGGTATTCCTCCTCTTGGCGGACAGCCCCGAGAAGCTGCTGCCCACCGTACAAAGCCGCTGTCAGCTCCTGCGCCTGTGTCCTCTGCCTCAGGCGACGGCCCTTTCCGAATTGGCCAGACGCTACCCCCAGAGCGATCCGGGCGCCCTCCGGGCGGCCTACCGCCGGAGCGGCGGCTACCTGGGCGCGGCGGCGGCTCTGCTGGAGGCGGACGCCCTGGCTCCTGAAACCTGCAAATTGGTCGAGGCCCTTTCCGGCGCCAATCCCATGGCTCTGGTGACGCTGCTGGCCTCCCTGGAGCGCCGCACGCGGGAGGAGCTGAAAGCGCTCTTTCTCCAGTGGCGCGAGCTCTTGGCGCGGGCGCTCATGGCCCGGAGCGGTCTGGAGGAAGGCGCCGAAGCCGCCCGGCTGGCCCAGCGCCTGTCCGGCCCTGCCCTCGCGCGATGTCTGGCAGCGGTGGAGCAGGCCCTGGATGCCGCCGACGCCAATGCCGGTACGGGCCACCTCTGCGGCGCCCTGGCCGCCCGGCTCAGCGACGCCCTGTGGCAATCTTAAATCACCATCTCAGCTGTCTTGAACAGAGTAAGGAGTATCCCATGTTAGACCAGGAACAAACCCCCCACGCCCCGGAGGCGATCGAGGAAGCGATTCCCGAGGCGCTTCTGCCCGAAAACGCCGCGGCCTCCAAGACCGTGACCGTGGCGGACATTCACTTTCGCAATAACAGCAAGGTCTATTTCTTTGACCCCGGCAGCCTTACCCTCAAAGCCGGGGATCATGTCATCATTGACACGGCCCGAGGCCAGGAATTCGGCATCTGCGCCGCCGGAAACCATACTGTGCCTCTCTCAGAGGTGGTGCCGCCCCTGCGCCAGGTGCTGCGCCTGGCCACGGAAAAGGACGAGCGCATCAACGCAGAGAATATTCAGAAGGAAAAGCGCGCCTTTGAAGTCTGCCAGCAAAAAATCCAAGAGCATGGCCTGGAGATGCAGCTGGTCTCGGCGGAGTGCGCCTTTGACGGCAGCAAGATTCTCTTTTTCTTCACCGCCGAAGGCCGGGTGGACTTCCGCGAGCTGGTAAAGAATCTGGCTTCTGTATTCCGCACCCGCATTGAACTGCGGCAAATCGGCGTGCGAGACAAGGCCAAGATGGTGGGCGGCCTGGGTATGTGCGGCCGACCCTTCTGCTGCCGGGAATTCCTCGACGACTTCCAGCCGGTGTCCATCAAGATGGCCAAGACGCAGAATCTCAGCCTCAATCCCACCAAGATTTCCGGCACCTGCGGGCGGCTGATGTGCTGCCTCAAGTACGAGCAGGAGGCCTATGAGGATCTTCTCAAGACCAGCCCCAAGAACGATTCCTTCGTGGACACCGTGGACGGCCGGGGCACCGTGGTGGACGTAAACCTTCTCAAACAGACCGTGCGGGTGCGGATGGAGGACGAGCCGGACACCATCAATACCTACAAAAACACCGAAATTGTCGTGCTGCGCAGCGGCAAAGCCAAAAAGAACGATCCGCCCATTCCCAAGGATTTGGCGCCGCTTTCGTCGCTTCCCAAGCCGGTGCGGCCCCAGGCGCCTATGGATGAGACGCTGCCTGAAGTGATGTTCCAGGGCCAATCCCTTACCGAACCCGCCCAGGCCGACGTCCCGGAGCAGCCGGAGCATGCCGAAAAAGCCGAGGAACCCGCCCGCAGCCGCCGCAGGAGAAGGCGCGGCGGCACCGGCGCGTCCGGCGGTGACCGTGCCCCGCAGGCATCCAAGCCGGCGCAGACGGAGGCACCGGCCGACAAGCCCGCTGAGGTGCGAAAGCCCAAAGGGCAAAAGCCGCCCCGGGAGAAGAAGGCCGAGGGAGAAGCGCAGAACCAGAATCAAAGTCAGAGCGAAGGCCATCGCCGCCGCAGGAGACGACGCGGCGGCGGAAAGGCCAATCCTCCTGCCCAGCCCGAGGGCTGAAGTCCAATCATCCGCAAGCCCCCTCCCGGCAATCAGGCCGGGAGGGGGCTTGTCTAAATTTACAAACCAAAGCGCTTTGCCGCTTCACATGCTGTAAACCGCCGCAAGCGGCAGCAGCCCTTCCTGCCAAAAATAGCTTGGCAATTGGAAGCGTGTCGCGGGGGTGGTTGCCTGCCTAGTTCTGGGGCGCGGAGTAGAGATAAATGAAATAATACTGCTTGCCTTCCTCATATGCGCCTGCCTGCTGGAGCACCTCCAGGCTCTCGTCGTCAAGCACTTTGACCTCCAGCGTCAGAGAGTAGCCCTCCTTGGCCGGGGCAGCCTCTACGCTGTCATAGTAGGTCTGCAGCGCTTCCTGGCTTTCCGGCGATTCCACCAGCATGGCTGCCGTCCAACCGCCCTGGGCATCCTTGGAGGACTGTTTCTGCACTAAGGTGGCGCTTTCCGGCAGCGCATAGTCGAACAGCGGTGCGGCAAAGTTGTCCAGGGCCTGCCGCTCCAGATACCGCGGCACCAGGAAAATCGCCAGCAGCACCAGCAAAATTGCCAGCGGCGCGATGATTCTGAGCTTGTCTTTCATGGTTCAGACTCCTTTTCATGGTTCGGTCGGCGAGCCGGTGTGGCCGTCGCCCGCGATGTTCCCGTTATTCTCCCTTTTTCAGTATGAGAATGGTGCACCCTGCGATGACGATACTCAAGATCAGCGTCGCGAACCCAACGGCGCGGACGGTCAGATCATCGGCGAAAAAGGGGAGAAAGTCGAACATGGCGCCGACATACCAAGCCAGCACCACAAATACGACGACACAGGCCAGAAATCTCCAGGGTTGTTTCATCGTTTTGCCCTCCATGCTCCAAAAAGCACAAGGATCGCTGCACCGCAGCGATCCTTTGCATCTTACACCAGTTCGATGACAGCCATCTCAGCGGCGTCGCCCTTGCGGGGCCCGAGGCGGGTCACGCGGGTGTAGCCACCGTTGCGGTCAGCGTACTTGGGAGCAATTTCACTGAAAACCTTCTTGGCCACATCTTCCTTGGTGATGTAACCCAGGGCCTTGCGGTAGGAAGCCAGGGTGTTCTTCTTGCCGAGGGTAATCATCTTCTCGGCGATGGGCTGCACTTCCTTGGCGCGGTAGAAGGTGGTCTCGATCTTGCCATTCTCCAGCAGGTAGGTGGTCATGGCTCTGAGCATGGCCTTGCGCTGGTCGCTGGTTCTGCCCAGCTTACGAGTGCCAAACATTGGTATTCCCTCCTTTATGAAAAGGTATCGCGATTAGTTGTTGCCGGCAGAGTCGTCGCTGGCCAGGCTGAGGCCCATGGCGGCCAGCTTGTTCTGCACTTCTTCCAGAGACTTTCTGCCCATGTTGCGCACCTTCATCATATCCTCGCCGGTTCTGGAAATCAGATCCTCGACGTTGTTGATGTTGGCACGCTTGAGGCAGTTGAAACTTCTCACCGAAAGATCCAGCTCTTCGATGGTCAGCTCCAGCACCTTCGCCCTGGGGGACTCGGCCTTCTCCACCACCGTGGACTTGTTGGCCACGGCCTCGGAGAGATCGGTGAACAGGGAGAGGTGGTCGGAGAGGATCTTGGCGCCCAGGCTCACGGCGTCGCGGGCCGTGATCGTGGAGTCCGTCCAGACCTCGAGGGTGAGCTTATCGTAGTCGGTCATATTGCCCACGCGGGTGTTCTCCACCGTGTAGTTGGCCTTGTAAACAGGCGAATAGATGGAGTCAATGGCGATCACGCCAATGGGCATCTGGGGGTTCTTGTTCCGATCCGCCGGAACATAGCCCCGGCCATGGCTCAGGGTGATCTCCATGTTGAACGTGGCGTCGGGCCCCAGGGAGCAGATGTGCAGGTCGGGGTTGAGAATCTCCACCTCGCCGTCGGCCTTGATGTCGCCGGCGGTCACCTCGCACTCTCCCGCTGCGTCGATATACACCGTTTTCACGCCCTGGCAGTGAAGTCTTGCAATGATCTTCTTGACGTTCAGAACGATCTCGGTGACATCTTCCTTGACGCCGGGAATGGTGCTGAACTCATGCTGGACACCGGCGATCTTGATGGAGGTCGCGGCGGTGCCGGGCAGAGAAGACAGCAGAATCCTTCTGAGGGAGTTGCCCAGGGTCGTGCCGTAGCCCCGCTCCAGCGGCTCTACCACGTACTTTCCATAGGAACTGTCTTCAGGGGAATCGATGCATTCAATGCGAGGCTTTTCAATTTCTACCATGAATAAATACCCTCCTTGAACAGACGAAACCGCGGTTTCGTTGCCGATTTCAGCTTACCAATAACGAGGGCGGAGCATTACTTGGAGTACAACTCGACGATCAGGTTCTCTGCAATCTCGAAGTCGATATCGTCTCTTGCGGGCAGGGCGATGACCTTACCCTGGAGATTGTTCTTGTCGCGCTCCAGCCACTTGGGGGCGGCCACGAAAGCGTCGTCCTCCTTGAGCTTCTTGAAGCGGTTGTTGGAGACGCTCTTCTCGCAGACGGCCACCACGTCGCCGGTGCTCACCAGGTAAGAGGGGATGTTGACGCGCTTGCCGTTGACCGTGTAGTGGCCATGGTTGACCAGCTGACGGGCCTCGCGGCGGGTGGAGGCAAAGCCCAGACGGTAGACCACATTATCCAGGCGGCGCTCGATGAGGCTCAGGAGGTTCTCTCCGGTGTTGCCGTTCATGCGCTCAGCCTTCTCATAATACATGTGGAACTGCTTCTCCAGGATGCCGTAGACGAACTTAACCTTCTGCTTCTCGGTCAGCTGCATGGCGTACTCGGACTTCTTGGCCCGGCGCTGGCCGCCGGGGTTCTTGTTGGAAGTCTTGGCGTAGCCCATGGCCGCAGGGGAGACGCCCAGCGTTCTGCAGCGCTTGAGAACAGGCTGTGTATTCTTTGCCATTGGTGATTTTCCTCCTTCTGCGAATTAGACGCGGCGTCTTTTGGGAGGACGGCAGCCATTGTGAGGAATGGGGGTCACGTCCTTGATCATGGTCACTTCCAGACCCGCGGACTGCAGCGCACGGATGGCTGCTTCGCGGCCCTGGCCGGGGCCCTTGACATACACTTCCACGGTCTTGAGGCCACAGTTCTCGATGGCCGCCTTGGCAGCGGTCTCGGCCGCCATCTGAGCGGCATAGGGCGTGGACTTTCTCGAACCGCGGAAACCCAGACCACCGGAGGAAGCCCAGGACAGGGCGTTGCCGTTGGTATCGGTGATGGTCACCATGGTGTTGTTGAACGAAGAGCGGATATGCGCAGCGCCCTTCTCGATGTTCTTGCGCTCTCTGCGGCGCTTGACGACTTTCTTTGCATTTGCCTTGGCCATTGCGATATCCCTCCTTTACTTCTTCTTGTTGGCGATGGTCTTTTTCGGGCCCTTGCGGGTACGGGCGTTGGTCTTGGTTCTCTGACCACGCACCGGCAGGCCTCTTCTGTGGCGCAGGCCACGGTAGCAGCCGATCTCGGTGAGCCGCTTGATGTTCAGGGCCACCTCACGGCGCAGATCGCCTTCGATGGTATAGTGATGGTCGATGACTTCACGCAGGGCGGCCTCCTGATCGTCGGTGAGATCCTTCACACGGGTGTCGGGATCGATGTTCGCCTTGGCCAGGATGTCCTTCGCGCTCTTGCGGCCGATGCCGTAGATATACGTCAGACCGATTTCAATTCTTTTATCGCGGGGCAGGTCAATACCAGCAATACGTGCCATATTTTTATGCGCACCTCCTATCAGCCTTGTCTCTGCTTGTGCTTGGGGTTTTCACAAATCACCATGACTCTTCCCTTGCGCTTGATGATCTTGCACTTCTCGCACATGGGCTTCACGGACGGTCTTACCTTCATACTGTTTACCTCCATACGAGACGAATG
>CALXCW010000042.1 GCA_944386905.1 uncultured Oscillospiraceae bacterium | reverse complement strand
TTGCCGATTCGCGGTTTTTGGGGTCTATGTAGCCTCAGTCGTCCTGGGCCGCGCCGCCGCGGCTGTAGGACACCACCACTCTCCGGCCGGGCTCGGTGCCGGTGGAGTGGGTGGTCACGTCGGGATAATCCTGGAGCGTGGCGTGGATCACATGGCGCTCATAGGCGTTCATGGGCTCGAGGGTGATGCTGCGGCGGTACTTGACCACCTTGCCGGCCACCTTCTGGGCCAGGCGCTTGAGGCTCTCCTCGCGCTTGCGGCGATAGTTCTCCGCGTCCACGTTAATCCGGGAGCGCCGGGAGCTGTCGCGGTTGACGGCGTAGTTGGTGAGATGCTGAATGGCGTCCAGGGTCTCGCCCCGGCGGCCGATCAAAAAGCCCAGATCCTCGCCCACCAGATCCACCTGGTAGGTGTCGGCGTCGCTCTTATAGGCGTGGGGCACGGCGTCGGAGCCCATGTGGGTCAGCAGCCCCTGGATGAACTGTTCGATCCGCTCCTCCTTGGAGCCGGGGGCGGCGGGGGCATAGGTCTTTTCCGGCTGGGGAGCCCGGGGAGCGCGCTCACGGCGCTCCGGGCGCTTCTCGGCGGGCTTTTCCGCGGCGGGACGCTTTTCCGCAGGGGCGGCCTTGGCCGCGGCGGGGTTGATGGGGTTCAGCGGCTTGTTGAGGGCCTCGGGCCGGGGCTCGGCCTTCTTGGGTTTGCTGCGGGAGGCCGCGGACAGAGCCGGCGCCGGGCGCTGGGGCTCGTCGGGCACTTCATAAGTCACCTTGACCTTGGCCGGAGAGGCGCCAAAGCCCAAAAAGCCGGACTTGGGATTTTCCAGCACCTCCACAGACACGCTGTCGCGGTCGAGTTTCAGCTCGCGGAGCGCCGCCTCGATGGCAAGGTCAATGGTTTTGCCGGTGGCGGTAATGAATTTTTCCATTGTCTAACTCCTTTTAATCAGCTGCTGTCGAATCGGGCTTGCCGCCTTTGTAGCGATCGGGGTCGTAGGCGCGGCCGCGGCAGTAGGGCCGCTCCGGGATGCCCGAGGGGCACTTGGCCCGATCTTCGGCCTGCTGGGCGCTGAGGTCGATGCCGGCCTTTTTCGCGGCGAATTCCCGCTGGGCGGCCTCACGCTCCTCGCGCTCCTTGCGCTCCTGCTTCTTTTTGCTGGTGTTTTCGGTGATGCCGTCGGGGTTGGCGGCGCGGCGCTCGGCGCGGATACGCTCCCGCTCGGCCTCTTCGGCGGCCAGTTTGGCGGCCTTTTCCCGGCGGATCGCATCCTCGGCGGCGTAGATCTTGCGGTAGTGCACCGTGAGATAGGAGTCGAAGATCAGGCTGAAGATGGACTGGGCAATCCAGTACACCGTCACGGCGGCGGGCATGGTGAAGCCGATCCACACCGAGATCAGGGGCATGACGTAGAGCATGGTGTTCATGGACTGGCTCATCTTGGCCGCATCCTTGTCCTGCTCGCCCTTGTCGTCGGTGGCGACGGTGTTGTTGAGCTTCTGGCTGACCCACATGCTCAGGATGTTGAAGCCGCCGGAGAGCAGGGGCAGCAGGAAGCCGCCGATGGAGCTCCAGTCGGTGAGCGTCCAGAACTTCCAATTGGGGATGGCCGAGAGGTCGATGCCCAGGAAGGAGAAATCCAGGCTCACCAGCCGGGAGACGTCGATGCCTTCCACGGCGGCGGCAATCTCGGAGGCGTATTCGCCCAGGTGGGACGCGGCGATGAGCTGATGGAAGAAGGTGCTCGAGCCCAGCGCCACGTGCTGGCCGATGATCTCCACGATCTGGGAGGCCTGCTCGGCGGAGAAGTGGAGCATATAGGTGATGGGTTCGCGGATAACGTAGTAAAGGGGCCACAGAATGAGAAGGGGAATGAAGCTCCACAGGCAGCCGCCGGTGGTGGAGACGCCCTCTTCTTTATAAAGGGCCATGAGTTCCTGCTGGTATTTGGCCTTGTCGTCGCCGTACTTGGCTTCGAGGGCCTTTTGCAGCGGGGCGATGCGGGACATTTTCAGCATGCTTTTTCTGCCCTTGGCGTTCATGGGCAGCAGAACCAGCTTGACGATGAGGGAGAAGAGGATCAGCGCCAGGCCGTAGTTGGTGGTGAACTGGTAGAGCCAGTCCAAAAGATACCCAAAGGGCACGCGGATGATATCGCTGATGTTCATGTGTGTTCCTCCCGGGGGAAAATTAGGGGACGGGATCGTAGGGGGAGCTGTGGTTGAAGGGGTTGCAGCGCATAAGCCGCTTGAAAGCCAGCCAGCCGCCCTTGGCCGCGCCGTACTTCTCGATGGCCTCCAGGGCGTACTGCGAGCAGGTGGGCGTAAAGCGGCAGCGCGGGGGGAAATAGGGCGAGACGGCCCGCTGGTAAAATCGGATCAGGTTAAGAAGGATCGCTTTCATGGTCTTGCTCCTGGAGGAGTCCCAGCCGGCCGGCCAGGGTGAGGTAGGCCTGCTCCAGCTTGCGGTAGGGGGCGGCCACGGCCCGGGAGCGGGCCACCACCACGATGTCGTAGCCGGGGCGGAAGGCCTCCTCATGGAGCCGGTAGATCTCCCGCAGCCGCCGCCTCAGGCGGTTGCGCACCACGGCGCAGCCCAGCTTGCTGCTCACCGTCAGGCCGATGCGGTTTTGCCCCGTGCCGTTTTTGCGGCAGTAGAGCACCAGCAGGCCGTTGGCCGCCGAGCGGCCGCGGCGGTAGAGGCGGCGGAAGAGGTGGCTTTGCTTGAGGGAGGCGGAAAAGCGCATGAAATCTTCAATCCTTCGATAAACGGACGGGGCGAACAGAAAAAGTTTTCCATCCACCCCGTAAGCTGATCTGATTTTTGGCGGTATACGCGGCCCCAACCTTAGGCGGACAGCTTTGCTCTGCCCTTGGCACGGCGGCGGGCCAGAACCTTGCGGCCGTTGGCAGTCGCCATTCTCTTGCGGAAGCCATGAACCTTGGAACGATGGCGCTTCTTGGGCTGATAGGTACGCAGCATGGGTGTACACCTCCTAAAAAATATGCTCAGCAGCTGCCGAAGGCAGCCGTAGCTTGCGACAAATGGCGTATCGCAGGATACGCACGAAGTATTATAGCAAAGATTTCCCTGGGATGTCAACAGAAATCTTTTGAAAATGGCGCATTTTTCGGCCTTTCTCCGGCAAAGAGGCAAAAACCGATTGGCTCTTCCTCCCGGGCGGAAAATGTGATACACTGTTTGTAAATAGACGCCGCCCGAAAAGCGGAGGGGGATCGTCCTGCGGGCGGCCGCATGGGCTCTCTCCGCAGGGGCGGACACGCGCACCCGCCCGCAAAGCCTCCCCTTTTCAAAGGGGAGGTGGTATGGCGAAGCCGTACCGGAGGGGATGGAAGCCTGGGGAGATTGCGGGGTTTATTCGATCCCCGCAGTCTCCCTGCGCGAGCCAGCTCCCCTTTCCCAAGGGGAGCCATTGGGGTGTCCCACCCTTTCTCTGTCCATCACTTCTTCCAAGGAGGATTGTTCTATGGAATTTTCCCCGCGTATGAAGCGCAATCAGCTCACGGCCCATGCCGCCGCCGTGGGCAGCATGGTGCTTTTAAAAAATGTATCCCAGACCCTGCCCCTCCGCCCCGCCGGGGCCGAGCCCCTGCCGGTGGCGGTTTTTGGCACGGGTCAGGTGCGCACGGTCTTGGCCTGCCCGGAGTTTTCCTTCTACCGCAGCGTCAACATCCTCGACGGCCTGTGTGCCTCGCCGCTGCTGCGGCCCGATCCCCTGCTGGCCCACAAGTACCGTGCCTTTGCCTTGAACCATGCAAGCGGCGCCTATCCCTGGCGGAGCTTGTCCATGGAGGAGCTGGCCGGGGAGAACGCCGCAGCCATCGTGGTCATCTCCCGCGATGAGGACGCCTACGATCCCATCGTCAACAACGAGGAGATGGCGCTGGTGGAGGCCGTGACCCAGGCCTTTCCCCGGACGGTGCTGGTGTTCAACACCCCGGGGTATATGGAGGCGGCGGCCGCGGCGTCGCTGTGCGGCGCGGTGGTGTATATGGGCGTGCCGGGCCAGGAGGGCGGCGCGGCGCTGGCGGAGCTCCTCACCGGCGAGGCCGTGTTCCTGGGCCACCTCAATCAGAGCTGGCCGCGGCGGCGGGCGGACTTTATCCAGGCCAATCAGAGCCGGGACATCTACTGCGGCTACCGCTATTTCGACACCTTCGGCACGGAACTGCTGTACGACTTCGGCCACGGCCTCACCTACGGCGCGGCGGAGCTGGCGGCGGTGGGCGTGGCCGTGGACGGCAAGGAGCTGGTGGTCACGGCCCAGGTGGTGAACACCGGGGCGGTGTGGCCGGTGTCCCAGGTGGTGCAGGTCTACGTCTCGGCCCCCGGCGAGAAGCTGCCCCAGCCCAAGCATATGCTGGTGGGCTTTGCCCGCACGGCGCTGTTGGAGCCGGGCCAGGAGACCCAGGTGGAGATCCGGGTGAACCTCTCCGAGCTGGCCAGCTACAGCGAGGCCTCGGCCACGTTCATGCTGGAGGCCGGCTACTATGATATCTCGGTGGGCTTCTCGGCCAGGAGCACGGTGGTGGCGGGGTCGCTGTACCTGCGCCGCGACATGCTCCTCAGCCCGGTGCTGCCCCTGCCCATGGCGCCCACGGCCCTTCGCACGGCGGGCCTGCCCTACACCTATCCCGGCGAGGCCGAGGCGCGCCGGGAGGCCAGGAGCCGGGCCATCCGCCTGTCGGGGTGGAACTTCACCAAGAAGCCCCTGAGGCGGCCCAAGGCGCCGGCGGCCTGCCGGGGCGGCGAGGGCCCGGTGCGCCTGTCCGACGTGAAGGCCGGCACGGCCAGCCTCTATGAGCTGGTGGCGGCCATGGACGACGGCACGCTGCGGCGCTTGGTGCTGGATTTCGGCCTGTGCGACGGCGGCCCGGCGGGAGCCCTGGGGGCCTCGGCCGATCTCCGGGAGGACTGGGGGATCCCGCCCATGGCCATTGCCGCCGGCGCCGACGGACTGCTGCTGGAGAAGGAAGTGCGCGACGAGGAAAGCGGCGAGGTGCGGCAGCGGCAGTATGTCACGGCCTTCCCGGGGGCGAGCCTGCTGGGCTGCTGCTGGGATCCGGCTCTGGTGGCGGCGGTGGGCGCCGCGGTGGGGCTGGAAATGCGCGAGTACGGCGTGGATCTGTGGCTGGCGCCGGGGGCGGACGTCCTGCGGGGCCCCAGCCAGCGCCACGGCAGCCGCTGCTGGGCGGAGGATCCGCTGCTGTGCGGCCGCTACAGCGCCGCGCTGGAGGCAGGCGTGGCCAAGTACGGCGCGGCGGTTTTGCGGTCGGTGTCCATGGAGTACCACACCACCACGACCCTGCGGGCGTTTTTGGAGGTCTACAGCCGCCCCTTCGCCCTGGCGGCCCCCACGGCCCAGGCGGTGCTGATCCCCACGGAGCGGCTCAACGGTCAGATTTGCAGCGAGGATTCGCCTCTGAGCCAGCTGCTGCGCAGCGCCTGGGGATTTGGAGGCATGTTCCTGGCGGACGACGAGCGGTTCCTCCACGAGCCCACCAGGATCGATCTGGAGCAGGCGGCGCTGCGGATTTTGCGCTTTGCCCTGACCAGGATTTGAGGCGCGGCGGGACGGGCCATTCGCCCCTGCGGACATGCTCCGCCGTGCCGCCGTCATCGCAAAAATCCCGCCGGTAAAAACCGGCGGGATTTTTGCGGCCTTATGCCCGGGCCGCTTCGGCCTCCAGGGCGATGTAATGCTTCATAAAATACTGCATGATGGCTTTGCGGGTGATGATGCCGATGAAGGTGTTGCGGTCGTCCACCACCGGCACAAAGTTTTGATCCATGGCCGTGGTCAGGAGATCCTCCATGTTGGTGTCCACCCGGACGGGGCGGTTATCCCGGCGATGGCCGATTTCCATGATGCCGTGATCCTCGGTGGCGCGGATGTCCATGGTGCATAGGTTTTTGATGGCCCAGAGGAGGTCGCCCTCGGTGAGGGTACCGCAATAGCTGCCGTCCTTGGCCAGGATCGGCAAGGCCGCATAGCCCGAGGCCTCCATTCGCTCCAGGGCCTGGCGCATGGAGTCGTCGGCGCGGAGATAGCTGCAGCTGGCCTTGGGGGTCAGAAAGAACAAGATGTTCATGGGTCGTTCCTTTCTCCGTTGTGTTCGTCCCTATTATACCATATCGCCGCGGAGATTTCCGTTACATTTTTGTGAATGTTCGCCAGATTTTACCGCAGCTGTCCCTGGGCGGCCCGGAGGGCCTCCACCAGCGCGTCGATGTCGGCGAAGGTGTTCTCCCGGGAGAAGGAGATGCGGATGGCCCCGTCGATGGCCGCCGGGGGAAGCCCCATGGCCGAAAAGACGTGGCTGCGGTGGCCCTTGGCGCAGGCCGATCCCGCCGAGACATACACGCCCCGATCCTTCAGGCAGTTGATGAGCCCCTGGCTGCGAAGCCCCGGCGCCGACGCGGCCACGATGTGGGGCGCGTCTCCCGCGGCCAGCAGCTCCACGCCGTCGATGGCCGAGAGGGCCTCGCGGCAGGCGTCGCGCAGGGCGGTGAGATGGGCGATCTCGGCGGGGATGTCCAGCTGGGTGCAGGCGGCGGCGAAGCCCGCGATGGCAGGCATGGCCTCGGTGCCGGAGCGGTAGCCCCCCTCCTGCCCGCCCCCCAGCAGCAGCGGCGGCAGGTTCACGCCCTTGCGGATGTACAGCGCCCCCACGCCCTTGGGCCCGTGGATCTTGTGGGCCGAGACGGTGATCAGGTCGGCCCCCAGCCGCTTGGCCTGGAAGGGGATCTTGCCAAAGCCCTGGACTGCGTCGGTGTGGAACAGGGCCAGGGGGCTCTTGCGCCGCGTGGCGCGGATCATGTCGGCGATGGGCATGACGGCGCCGCTCTCGTTGTTCACCATCATCACCGACACGAGGATGGTGTCGGGCCGGAGGGCGGCGGTGAAGTCCGCCAGGGGCACGACGCCGCTTCTGTCCGGCTTTAGGAAGGTGACGTCATAGCCCTGGGCGGCCAGCTTTTCCATGGGATGGAGGACGGCATGGTGCTCCACGGCGGTGGTGATGATATGCTTGCCCCGCTTTTTCAGCCGCTCCACCGTGGAGAAGATGGCCCAGTTGTCGGCCTCGGTGCCGCCGGAGGTGAAAAAGACGCGCTCCTCCTCGGCGCCCAGGGCGTCGGCCACGGCCCGGCGATGGCTGCGCAGGGCGGCGTCGGCCCGGAGTCCCAGGTCGTGGAGGGAGGAGGGATTGCCCCAGCCTTCGGTGAGGGCTTCGGTCATGGCGGCCACGGCGGCCTCGCAGGGCCGGGTGGTGGCGGAATTGTCGAGATAAATCATGGAAGTCAGCTCCTGGGTAAGAGAAATGTGGATGGTGAGGGAACGCCCGAAAAGCCTCCGGCCCGGCGTAGGGGTCGATGCCCACATCGACCCGTGGCCGCGGAAGCGGCCTCCCGGCCGCCGGGCGGGCACGCGGCCCGCCCCTGCGAAAGCCCCCCGGCGGCGGGTTTACAAGGCCGCGGGGGGTGTGGTATACTGGGAAAAACGAAAACAAGAGGGGATTTTATGGACAAAACTGCCCTGCGCCGGGAGATCCGCGCCAAAAAGCGGGCCATGACCGACGCCGAAATTGAAAAAACCAGCGCCTTGCTGGCCGAAAAGCTCCGCGCCCACCCGGCCTACCGGGCGGCCAAGAGCCTCTACGCCTATCTCTCCTACAACCAGGAGGTGCGCACCGGGCCCATTCTGGCCATGGCCTGGGCCGACGGCAAGGCGGTGGCGGTGCCCAAGGTCACCGCCGACGGCAGGGCCATGGAATTTCTCTGGCTGCGCCCCGGCGACGCCGTGGCGCCGGGCTACTGCGCGATCCCCGAGCCGGTGGCCGACGGCCCCCTGGCCGACGACGAGACGGCGCTGGTGCTCCTGCCGGGGCTGGCCTTTGACCCCCAGGGGCGGCGGCTGGGCTACGGCGGCGGCTTTTACGACGCCTATCTGGCCGCCCATCCCGGCCACCCCACCGTGGCGCTGTGCTACGGCTTCCAGCTTTTTGACCATCTGGACACGGATGACCACGACATTCCCGCCGACGCGGTGCTTGCGCAGGAGGTGACGAGATGAAATACATCGCCTATGTGCTGCTCATTGCCGTGGTGTTCGGCCTGGTGGCGCTGGTGGACTTCCTGCTGGGCAAGCTCTTGCGCCGCACCCGCACCGGCGACGGCCGGACGGTGCGCCTGCCGCGGTATAGCTTCGTGCTGGGGATCTTGCTGTTTGTGGTGGGGCTGATGGCGGTGCTCTATCTGCAGGCCCTATCGGCGCTGTGGATCGGGTGCCTTGTGATGCTGCTGCTGGGCGCTTTCCTGCTGCTCCACTTTGCCTCCTTCGTCATCGACTATGACGACGCGGGCTTTTCCTACCGCACGCTGCTGCGCCGCCGCCGGCGCTTTTCCTACGGCGACATCACCGGGCAGCGGGCCTTTGTGGCCCGCAGCGGCGTGAATGTGCTGCTCTACTGCGACGGCGTGGAGATTGCCCTCAACGGGGCCATGCAGGGCGTGAAGCCCTTTTTGGAGACGGCCCACCGGGGCTGGTGCGCCGCCCGGGGCCTCGACCCCGACCAGTCCGAGACAAACCCCGATTATCTCTCCTATTTCCCGGAGGTGTAGCCCTACATCAAAGGTGAGAACACCCGCAGCGCCGCCCGGAAGAGCCGCTGCAAGAGGGACGTATTGCGGCATTTGCGCCAGGTGATCTCCTCGCTCACCTCGAAGGTTTTCTGGAAGTCCTCGGCGATGGCCTCGATGCAGGAGGCGTCGAAGAGATACACGGCGTTTTCAAAGTGAAGGTAGAGACTGCGGAAATCCAGGTTTACCGAGCCGGTGACGGCGTAGCGGTTGTCCACCAGATAGACCTTGGAGTGGATAAAGCCCGGGGTGTACTCGTAGACCCGCACGCCGGCCTCGGTGAGCATCTCATAGTGGGCCCGGGAGACGGCGTGGACATACCACTTGTCGGGGATGTGGGGGGTGATGATCCGCACATCCAATCCGGTTTTGGCGGCGGTGAGGAGGGCGGCGGTGATCTTGTCGTCCAGGATCAGGTAGGGAGTCATAATGTAGATCGACCGCACCGCCCGCTGGAAGAGGGTCAAAAGGGTGCTCTCGGCCACGTCCTCGTTGTCCAGGGGGGTGTCGCAGAAGGGCTGAACGAAGCCCTCGCCGCCGGCCAGGCGGTAGGCATAGCTGGGCCGGAGGGCGGCGATGTCCTCGAGGGTATTGGTGTCGGTGTCCCACATGGACAAAAACATCACGGTCATGGCCCAGACGGCCTCGCCCCGGAGGAGGATGGCGGCGTCCTTCCAGTGGCCGAAGCGCTCGTGGCGGTTGATGTACTCGTCGGCCAGATTGACGCCGCCGGTGAAGCCCACCTTGCCGTCGATGATCATGAGCTTGCGGTGGTCGCGGTTGTTCAGCCGCCCCGAGAGCACCGGCACAAAGGGATTGAAGGGCTTGGCCCGGATGCCCAGGCGCTTGAGATACTTGTCGTAGCCCGAGGGCAGGGTGGTGATACAGCCGAAGTCGTCGTAGAGCACCCGCACGTCCACGCCCCGGGCGGCCTTTTCCCGGAGGATCTCCAGGATGCCGTTCCACATGATCCCCTCGCCGATGATAAAGTATTCCAGGTAGATATACTTTTCGGCCTTTTGCAGCTCCTCGAGCATCCGGGGGTAGACCAGGTCGCCCAGAGGGAAGTATTCCGTCTCGGTGTTGTCGTAGACCGGATAGCCGGAGACGTGGTATAGGTAGGCGGCGCAGGCGGCGGCGGGGTCGGAGAGGTTCTGGAGATTGTCGGAGATCAGGCGCTCCTGCCAGAGGTTTTCGCGCACCATGTCCTCGGCCTGGTGCATATTCCGGCGGGTGCGGAGGTTGAGCCGCCGGCCGCCGAAGGTGAGGTAGAGGCTGATGCCCGCCACGGGGAAGGCGAGGATCAAAATGATCCAGGCGATTTTATAAGAGGAGTTGGTGCGGTCGTAGAGCAGATACACGATGGTCAGGATGGACAGAACCGTCATCACCACTTGAATCCACCGCCGGTATTCGCTCAGCCAGATGACCGTGCTCAAGAGCACCACCAGCTGCAAGAGGATAAAAAAGGCCACCACAATGACCCGCTGAAAGATCAATTTGCCCAATCGGCTCAATCCGCACACCTCCCCAGGATATTTTCTTCATTGTATCACATTTTTTTGAAGAGGCAACCCCCCAGCTGCCGCTGGAGGGATTTTTTTAGAACATATGGTTGAGAATTAAAATGGGGTGTGGTATAATACTAACCCAATGGGCCCGCGAATAGCCTCCCCTTACCCAAGGGGGAGCCTTTGGAGCCCCTATGCAATCTTCTTGAAACGAGGCAATTCTATGCTTGACACCATCTCCATCCGGGGCGCCCGGGAGAACAACCTGAAAAACATCGACCTGGACATTCCCCGCGACAAGCTGGTGGTGCTCACGGGCCTGTCCGGCTCGGGCAAGTCCTCTCTGGCCTTCGATACCATCTACGCCGAGGGCCAGCGGCGGTATGTAGAATCCCTCAGCTCCTATGCCCGGCAGTTTTTGGGCCAGATGGACAAGCCCGACGTGGATCAGATCGACGGCCTCTCTCCCGCCATCTCCATCGACCAAAAGACCACTTCGAAGAACCCCCGCTCCACCGTGGGCACCGTCACGGAAATCTACGACTATCTGCGCCTGCTCTGGGCCCGGGTGGGCGTGCCCCACTGCCCCAAGTGCGGCAAGGAGATCCGCCGCCAGACCGTGGATCAGATTGTCGATCAGATCCTGACCCTCCCCGAGGGGACGCGCTTTCAGCTGCTCTCCCCGGTGATTCGGGGCAAGAAGGGCGAGCACGCCAAGGTGCTCGACGAGGCCCGCAAGGCGGGCTTCTCCCGGGTGCGGGTGGATGGCGAGCTGCGCGACCTCATGGAGGACATCGAGCTGGACAAGAAGAAAAAGCACGACATCGAGATCGTGGTGGATCGCCTGGTCTTGAAGCCCGATCTGGGCCGGCGGCTCACCGACTCCATTGAGACGGCCTGCAAGCGGTCGGGAGGGCTGGTGCTTTTGCAGCGGATGGACGACAATTCCATCACCCTTTTCTCGGAGAACTACGCCTGCGACGACTGCGGCGTGTCCATGCCGGAGCTCTCGCCCCGGATGTTCTCCTTTAATAATCCCTACGGCGCCTGCCCGGCCTGCACGGGCCTGGGGATGCAGCTGGTGGCCGACGAGGATCTCATCATCCCCGACAAGACCAAGAGCCTGGCGGAAGGGGCCATCCAGGTCATGGGCTGGAACAGCCTCAAGGCCGACTCGGTGGCGCGGATGTACTTTTCTGCCCTGGCGGAGAAGTACGGCTTTTCCCTCACCACGCCCTACCGGGATCTCCCGGCTGCGGTGCGGGAAAAGCTGATGCTGGGCACCGGCAAGGAGAAGCTGGAACTCAAGTACGACCGGGGCACCGCCGGTCACGGCGTCTATTACCAGGCCTTCGAGGGGCTTTTACCCAACGTCACCCGCCGCTACCATGAGACCCAGTCGGACTACGCCAAGAAGGAATATGAATCCTACATGGCCACCCGGCCGTGCCCCCAGTGCCACGGCCAGCGGCTGTCCGAGGTGAGCCGGGCGGTGACCGTGGGGGGCCTGGGGCTGTGGGAGTTCTGCGGCCTCAACGTGGACGAGGCCCTGGCCTTCCTCGACCGGCTGGAGCTCTCGGGCAACCAGGCCGTCATCGCCGGACAGGTTTTGAAGGAGATCCGGGCAAGGCTGGGCTTTTTGAAGAGCGTGGGCCTGCCCTATCTCACCTTGAGCCGGGCGGCGGCCACCCTCTCCGGCGGCGAGGCCCAGCGAATCCGCCTGGCCACCCAGATCGGCTCGAGCCTGATG
>CALXCW010000041.1 GCA_944386905.1 uncultured Oscillospiraceae bacterium | reverse complement strand
CGATGCCTTTATTCTACATGAAAACTGTTACCTATGTCTCTTCCCACCTGTTACCTATGTTACTACTCTGTACATGCTCCCATCCGCCCGCAAGTACCGGCTACCACGCGGCGCGGGTCGATGTGGGCATCGACCCCTACGCACCGGATTGGAGGTTGTTCGTAGGGGCGGATGCCCACATCCGCCCGCGGGTACCAGGCCGCTTCCGCGGCCACGGGTCGATGTGGGCATCGACCCCTACGGAGCGGTGCTGTGGGGCCGGGAAAAATTTTTCCCGGGGGCTGGAAATGGGAAGGGTTCGTGTGATATAATATATTGTGGAAATACCGGGGCGGGCCCGCCCCGGTAAAATCAAATGGCTGCCCGGTGGGCAGCCATTTTTGCGTCTATGCCGCCCGGTGGGCGGCATGTTTGATTCTTGAGCCGGCTCACCCCACCGCACTGAGAAAGGAAGATGTCTATGAGCGAAACCATGAACCTCGCCAGCAAGTACGCCAAGCGCGTGGACGAGCGCTTCACCCGGGAGTCGCAGGCCCTGCTGGCCCTGAACGACGACTACAGCTTCACCGGCGTGCGCACCGTCAACGTCTACTCCATCCCCACCGTGGCCATGGGCGACTACGCCCGCTCCGGCGATCACCGCTACGGCACCCCCAACGACCTCACCCGCAACATCCAGACCCTCACCGTGGGCCGCGACCGGGCCTTCACCTTCATCATCGACCGGGGCGACCGTGCCCAGTCCCAGATGGTGATGGACGCCGGCAAGGCCCTGGCCCGCCAGCTCAAGGAGGTCTGGGTGCCGGAGTTCGACGCCTACGTGTTCCGCAAGCTGGCCGCCGAGGCCACCGCCCGGGGCAACATCGGCACCGAGGCCGTCACCAAGGACAACGCCTACGCCCTCTTCCTCGACGCCATGGAGCGCCTGGGCAACAAAAACGTCCCCGACAAGGGCCGGGTGGCCTTCTGCTCGTACCGCTTCGCCAACCTGCTCAAGCAGGATCCCGCCTTTATGAAGTACGGCGATTCCGCCCAGGAGATGGTGGTCAAGGGCGTCATCGGCGAGGTGGACGGGTGCAAGATCGTCAAGGTGCCCTCCAGCCGCCTGCCCAGCGGCTGCGCCTTCCTCCTCACCCACCCCCTGGCCGCCACCGCCCCCCGCCAGCTGGAGGAGTACAAGACCCACGTGGATCCCCCCGGTCTGAGCGGCTTCCTGGTGGAGGGCCGGGTGGTCTACGACTGCTTCGTGCTGGCCGAGAAGGCCGACGCCATCTACTACCACGGCAGCCAGGCCGTGCTGCGCCAGCTCAACGTCACCGCCGCCCAGACCGGCGAGGATCAGATCACCGTGCTGCTCAACCCCGGCACCCCCGAGGACGGCTGCACTTGGAGCTACAAGCTGGGCAACGCCGCCGAGAGCATCACCTATGACGGCACCGTCTCCGGCTTCTCGCCCCTGAGCGCCTCCGGCGCGGTGATCACCACCGCGGGGCAGAAGCTGCTCACCGTGGTGGAGTGCACCGAAGCCGGCAAGGTGCGCGCCGTGGGCACCGTCAAGCTGGCCTAAATCATACCGCCGGGGCGGCGCCGCCCCGGCGACCCTTTTGGAAAGGAGCGCCCATATGACCTACGGAGACATGCGGGATTATATCTTGCAGCTCATCAACCAGTATTCCATGACGGGCAGCAAAGTCCCCATCACCTACAACGACCAGGCCGACGCCCTGGCCCGGATTCCGGCCCTGGTGCGCGACGCCCTGGCCTACGTCACCACCACCACCCGCCGCCTCCGGGCCGTGGCGGAGCTGGCCGGCCCGCGGCAGCTGGGCGGCCTGTGGGTCTATGACCTGCCCGGCGACTTTTTCCAGGCGGCCGGGGGCCTTTGGCGCCGGGAGGGCGGCGAGGTGCGCCGCGTCCACGGCTACCGCTTCCTGGGAAGCCGCCAGGTGGCCGTGACCAAGGGCGGGGAGTACCTCCTGGAATACTTCCGCTATCCCGTCATCCCCCGGGGCACGCCCGGCGACCATGAGCCCCTGGACTGCCCCGAGGAGGCCGCCGCGGCCGTGGCCTTGTACGCCGCGGCCCACCTGGTGATGGATGACAACGCCTACCTCTACGCTGCCCTTTACGCCGAGTTTGAGCGGCGCTTGCAGCGGCTGAGCGAGGGCGTGCGGGCGGAATGGGGAAGGGTGGTCAACGACTATGGCGACTGACGTCTTAGGGCAGACCCTCCCCGCGCCGCCCCAGGAGCGGAGCATCCTCTTTGAAAACCTCTCCGGCGGCCTGAACCTCTTTGAGCTTCCCTACCGCATGGCCCAGAGTCAGAGCCCGGAGATGGAGAACCTCTTCTGGCGCGACGGCCTGCTCACCTGCCGCGACGGCCAGGAATACGTCTCCGCCGCGCCCCTGGGCAGGGGCCTGGCCTGCGCCGAGCGGCTCTTCTGGGGCCACGCGGTCATGCACATCGGCGATTCCCTCTACGCCGCCCGGCCCGGCGGGGAGATGACCCTTCAAAAGCTCTGCGGCGGCCTGCCGGAGCTCCGCGGCAGCTTCATCCGCTACCGCGACGCCCTGCTCTACAAGACCAAGGGCGTCTTTAAGTCCATCACCTATGAGGATGGGAGCCTTGCCGCCGCGGACGTGGCGCCCTACACCCCCGTCACGGCCATCAACTGCGACCCCCTCACCGGCGCTGGGGATCTCTACCAGCCGGAGAACCGCCTGAGCGCCAAGAAAAGTCTGTGGTACACCGCCGCCCGGGAGACGCGGGGCGTGCAGTTCTCCGTGGCCCAGGCCACCGCCAGCCTCACCTTTGAGAGCGGCGACGGCGAGAAGGTGGCCTCGGTGGAGCAGGTCTTTCAAGGCGACACCCTCCTGCCCGAGACCGACTACACCGTGGCCTTGCAGGACGACAGCGCCACCATCACCCTTCAAACCCCCGCCCAGAGCGGCGCGGTGCTCCAGGTGGTCTACACCGTGGGCCTTCGCACCTATCACCTGCCCCTGGGCGACCTGGACGGCATCGCCGAGATCACCGTGGACGGCGCGGCGGTGGAGGACTTCACCGCCGATCTGCAGGCGGGCACCGTCACCTTTGCCGTGGCGCCGCCGGTCTCCGATCCGCCGGTGAACAACACCGTGGCCATCACCTACGAAAAGGCCGACCCCGACGGGGAAAAGAGCATCCTCGACTGCCGCTACGGCATCGCCTACGGCGGCACCGGCGGCGCCGTGCTGATCCTGGCAGGCTCCGAGGCCCAGAGCAACGCCTTCTTCTGGAACGGCTCCCACGTGGCCATGGATCCGGGGTACTTCCCCTATGAATCCTACAACCTGGCCGGCGACAGCCTGGAGCCCGTCACCGGCTTCGGCCTCCAGGCCGGGTATCTGGTGGTGTTCAAGCGCCACGCCGTGGGCCGGTGCCTTCTGAGCAGCACCACCATCGGCGAGCGCGACTACCTGACCCTTCCCTACACGCCGGTGAACACCGCCATCGGCTGCGACCTGCCCTTCACCATCCGCCTGGTGGAGAACAACCTGGTCTGGTGCAGCACCTACGGCGGCGTGTACCGCCTGGAGGACACCACCGCCGCCCTGGAAAACCAGGTCAGGTGCATCTCGGGCAACATCAACGGCTCCGTCGGCCGCCCGGGCCTCCTCGCGGCCCTCCGAGCGGGGGAGGCCGTGGCCCTGGACGACGCCGAGCGCTACTGGGTGGCCGCCGGGGGCGCGGCCTACGTGTGGGACTACCGCCTGTCCACCGCCGCCAAGCCCAGCTGGTTTTACTTCACCCACATCGGCGCGGTGAGCTTCTTCCGGGATGACAGCCGCGACGACGACGGCGGCCTGCCCTTCACCGGCCCCTTACGGATCTACCACCTGGACGAAGCGGGCCGGGTGAGCCGGTTTGTGCGCAACTTCCGCGACTACGGCGGCGCCATCCGCAAGGTCTTTACCTTCCCGGCCCAGGACTTCGGTTCCCATGCGCGCCGCAAGACCATCCGCCGCATCCTTCTGGCCACCCGCTCCGACACCGACACCGTGGTGGAGATCACCTATGAGACCGACTTCGGCCTCTTCCGCGAGCTCACGCCGGTGACCCACTTCTCCTGGCGGCTGAGCCCGCGCAATCTGAAATGGCGCATGCTCCGCGTGGCCCGCTTCGCCCAGGTGGCCGTGCGCAAGCCGCCCCTCAGGCACATCCACCACTTCACCATGCGCCTTGTGAACGAAGAGCCGGGCTGCGACATGTCCCTGGTGTCGGCCCAGATCCTCTATACCCTCCAGGGCAAACAACGCTGAGAAAGGAAGAGATCCATGCTCTATATGCTCACCGGCGCGGCCCTGCTGGCCCTGGGCTTTTTCCTGGGCCGCCGCAGCAGCCCCCGCGCCGTCCCCCCGCCTCCGGACGAGGCCCAGCGCCGCGCCCTCCAGGAGGAGCACGACGCCTTCGCCCAGCTCATGGGCTACAACCAAGCCTGCGCCTACGGCGCGCAGAAGGGAGGCGGCTATGGCCTTTTCGAGCTTTGAATTCACCAAGTCCTGGGAGAATGCCCAGGACTTTCCCACCTATGAGGAGAGCGAGGCCCAGGTGCGCGCCGACCTCCAATTTCTCCACAACGAGCTGCGCGACGGCCTCAACCGCCTGATCGAGCAGCTCAACGACCCCGCCGGGGCCGGGAGCCTGCCCATCGCCCCGGTGGAGGGCCTCACGGCCACCACCGTCCAGGAGGCCATCGCCCAGGCCGTCGAGCAGATCCAAAACGCCGCCGCCGGGCAGATCGTCAACGGCTCCATCACCCGCGAGAAGCTCAGCGCTGCCCTCCTCCGCCGGATCTACGGCGGACGGGTGGTGGTGGCCTGGGACGCCCCCACGCAAGCCGACTGCCCCGACAGCGACTACCCCCTGGGCCAGCTGTGGCTGCGTCCTTCTCTGACGGTGGAAAACGCCGCCGGGGACTTCCTGGTTCAGGGCTGCACGGCCTCCCAGGAGGCCGACGGCCTGCGCTTCACCGCCTCCCAGGCCTTTGCCTCGGCCAGCCAGCGGCTGGAGGGCCTGGGCGCGGCGGGACAGACGGCCCTTTTGCACCTCTCCCTGGGCGGACGGGACGCCAGCCTCACGGCCCTGACCCTCTACGTCAACGGCGTGGAGACGGACTTGCCCGAAGGGGGCTTCCTCTCCGTCACCTTGGACGAGGGGGGCGCGCTGGAGGTGCAGATCCAGGCGGTCTGGCCCTCGGCGGAGGCCGCGGGCTACTTCACCGTGGCCGACTTCACCGTGGTGGCCACCGCCGCCCTGGAGGCCGCCGCGCCCCTGGTGGAAAAGCCGAAAAACTGGCAGGCGCTGCTCGCGCCCCTTTTGGGGAGCCTCCCGGCGAAATTACCCCAGCGGCTGTGGATCCAGACCGAGGCGGGGGTGTGGCACTGCGTGGACGAGCCGGTGCTGCCGGTGTCCCGGGGCGGCACGGGCCTGGGCGAAGCGGCCGCCGGGCAGCTTTTGTGCGGCGGCGACGGCGACGCCCTGCAAGCGCTGGCCGCCGGGGACGAGGGGGCGGTGCTGCAAATGGTGGACGGCCTGCCCGCCTGGCGCGCCCCCGATCAGGCGGCCCAGAGCCTCGCGTGGCTGCGCGTGCAGTCCGGCAGCTACACCGGAAACGCCAAGGCCCGCGCCGTCGCCCTCCCCGTGGCGCCCAAGCTCCTGATCGTCCAGGGCGGCGGCGAGAGCGCGGCGGTGCTCCTGGCCGGGTGCACCGTCTCCCGCCAGCTGATGGAGGCCGATCACCTCTATGCCAGCATCCTGGAGCTCTCCGGCAGTTCTCTGAAAATCTACACCGCCCAGGGCACCTACACCCCCCGGGCCTGGAACGAGAGCGGCAGGGAGTATGCCTACCTGGCGCTCTACTGAGGGGGCGGCCATGGAGGGGATTTTGTACGCGTTTTTGAGCGGCAGCGCCGCCTCGGCCCTGATCACCGGGCTGGTGGCGCTGCTCCAGGCCCGGCTCCAGCGGGGGCGGCGGCAGAGCGAGACGGAGCAGGCCCTGGTGTCGGGGGTGAAATTTCTGCTCATGGACGTCATCGCCCAGCGGGCCGTGGCCTATCTCCAGGCCGGGGAGGCGGAGCTCCACGACAAGCAGCTCCTGCGCCGGATGCACCAGGTCTACCACACAGGGCTGGGGGGCAACGGCGATCTGGACGCGCTGATGGAGCAGGTGGATCGCCTGCCGGTGCGCCTGGAGCCGTAGATCAGAAAGGGGAGAAATATGAACCTTCAATTTTACGTCCGCGACCGGCGGATCACCCGCCGGGGCATCGAGCCCCTGACCGCCGACGCCGCGGGAGTCACCTTCACCATGGACTTCGACAGCGAGTGGACGGGGCTGACCAAGGTGGTGGTGTTTCAAAACGGGGATTCCAGCGCCCAGATGCTCTACACCGGCGAGATGGAGATTCCCGCCAACGTCCTGGGGGCCGGGGAGCTGGTGCTGGCCTGCCACGGCTACCGCCGGCTCACCGACCGCGTGGCGGTGGTGCGCACGGTGTCCATGGCCCGGCCGGTGCAGATTCTGCCCGCCGAACCGGCCCCGGTGGGCGATCCCGCCCGCTATACCCCCACCCTCTTCGAGCAGATCCTGGCCCTGTGCGGCCGGGCGGAGACGGCGGCGGCGGAGGCCCGGGCCGCGGCCGACGACCTGCGGGCGGCCTGGGCGCGGGGGGACTTCACCGGCCCCGCCGGGCCCGCGGGCCCAGGGGCCACCGTGGCCGTGGACGGCGCCGAGACGGGCGACGCGGCGGCGGTTTACAATTTGGGCACCAGCCGCAACGCCCGCCTGCGCTTTGTCCTGCCCCGGGGCCGGGGCATCGCCGCCATCCAAGACCACTTCGACGGCACCTGGACGATCTCCTATACCGACGGCACCCGGCAGACCCTCTGCGCCCCCGGCGTGGAGAGCGCGCCGGGAGCGTCGGTGGTGGCCCAGGCCGTGGCGGAGTATCTCGCCGCCCATCCCCCCGCCGACGGGCGGGGCGTCGCCCGGGTGGACTACGCCGACGGCGTGTGGCAGTTCACCTACACCGACGGCGGATCCGACGCCGTCTCCGGCCCCGCGGTGCCCACGGCCCTGGCCCAGCTCACCGGCGACAGCGGCCACCGCACCGTCACCGACCAGGAGAAGGCCGCCTGGAACGGCAAATCCGACTTCTCCGGCGACTACGGAGATCTCACCGGCGCGCCCGCGGTGCCCGCCCTCAGCGACAGCGTCTCCAGCGGCTCCACCGCCACGGCGGCCACCTCCTCCGCCGTCAAGAAGGCCTACGACCTGGCCGCCGCGGCCATGCCCCGCAGCGGCGGCGCCTTCACCGGCGCGGTGGTCGCCGCGGTGCAGACCCCCGGCCAGGCCCTCCTGCGCAACGAAAGTCTCCAGCCCCAGCAGACCGACCCCGCCGCCGACGGCGAGATCTGCTGGAGCTACGGCTGAGGAGGCGGCGCAATGGCACACACCGCAACAATCGACGCCGCCGTCTATGAGCTCCGGGGCGGCCGCGTCCGGGTGGACGGCACGGCCTACGAGATAAGCGGCGGCCGGAGCCGCCGGGAGGGCACCATCTGCGACCTGGGCTTTGAGACGGTGCACCCGGAGCTGGAGAAAAACGACTGGGCCACCATCTCCCGGGTCTCCCAGCAGGGGCTGGCCGCATCCGTCTGGAGCGTGGGCGACACCAAATCCGTCCACCTTCTGGGCGCGGTAGGCCTGAGCGATCCGGTGACCTTCGACGGGACGTATCACGCCTTCATCCTCGGCTTTGACCACAATGAGAAATGGGAGAGCACGGGGATCCACCTGGGGCTCTTCGCCGCCGACCGCGAGACGCCCCTGTGCCTCACCGATTCCCACTACGGCGCCGACGCCGCCGACGGCCAGCTGTGGTTCGGCATCAACCACAGCCAGGATACCGCCGCTTCTAGCGGCGGCTGGCATAAGAGCTATATGCGCTACGGCCTGCTGGGCGGCACCGACAACGCCACCATCACCGTCCCCACCGCCGCCTGTGTGGAGACGCCCCGGGCATATTCCCTGATGGCGGCGCTGCCGGAGGCGCTGCGATCTGTGCTGCAGGTCATGGTCAAGTACACCGCCACCATCCCCAGGGCCGCCGAGACCGGGGCCAGCACCGTATCGGCCACCCTGGAATATCTCACGCTGCCCGCGGCCTACGAGGTGAGCGGCCGGAGAAGTGCCCTCCATCCGGCCGAGGAGTACAGCTATCAGAAGCAGTACGACTACTTCGCCCAGGGGGTATTCGGCGGCAGCGTGGCGGATCAAGGGGGCAACGCGGGGCGCTACTTCTGGACGCGCACCATCAACCGCAGCGACCGCACCGTCTATCAGCTTTACGCCTCCCCCACCGACACCATCGAGCAGAGCATGACCTGCTCCTATGGCATTTTGGCGGTGTGCAAGGTATGAGCGAGGCGTATTTGCTGCGGCGGCGGCTGCGGGGGCGGTGCCTGGGGGGCACGGTAAACCTGCCGGCGGGCACGGCGCTGGAGCGGCGGGGGCAGGTGCTCTACTGCCGGGAGCTGCCGGTGTGCTTTGCCATGAGCCAGCAGGCCAGGGACTATTGCGCCTACCACGGCGACGGCCTGGGGCCGGCCCGGGGGCGGCTGCTGGAGCAGGTGCGGCGGCTTTCGCGGCGGCGGGGTGCGGCGGCCCTTTTCTGCTGCAAAGCCGCCCGGCGCTATCTGTGCCCGGCGCCTGTGGGCGGCTGGCGCTGGGACGCGGCGATTCTCCGGGCGCCGCTTTCAGACCTGGAGGAAATCATCGCCTGCCTGGGCCGTGCCCCGGCGGGCCGCGTGTGAGAAAGGATGTGGAGCATGATCGAGATTACCGTGCAGGGCCGCCGCTTTCCGGCCCGGATCGCCGGACGGCTCAGAGACGGAGACTTCGACGGCCGCGACAGCAAGTCCATCACCCTGGCCGCCGACTATGCCACCGCCGCCGCCCTCTTTCAGGACGGCGCGCCCTGGGCCATCGTGGTGGGCGGCGCAGCCGGGGAGACGGTCTACGACAACACCGATTTCTGCGTTGTGGGGGACATCACCGTCCACCGCGACGGCACCGTCACCGTGAAGATGGGCCGCCTGACGGCCCTGGAAAAGACGCTGGAAACCATCTACGGAGGTGAAACGCAATGAGTTTACAGGCAAGCGCGCTGCTGCTGCTCTACCGCCTGGGCCGCCTTTCCGCCGAGGCCCTGGTGCGCGCCGTGGCAGACGGCCTCATCACCGAGGACGAGCGCCGGGAGATCCTGGCGCTGGATCAATAACGCCCATACGATAGAAAAGGAGGAACCGCGATGAAACGAACCATTCTGGAAAAACTCCGCTCCACCAAGCTCTGGTGCGCCCTGCTGGCCATGGTGCTGGGAGCGGCCATGGCCCTGGGGGCAGACGGCGAGACGCTCAAGACCGTGGCCGGGGCGGTGACCGCCCTCCTGGCCGCGGCGGCCTATATCGTCACCGAGGGCAAGGTGGACGCGGCCAGCGCCCAGGGCATGGGCCAGGCATTGGCGGCCCTGCTGGCCCTCTTCGGCGGCGAGGAGGACGGCGATGAAGGTTGAGACGATCCCCTGCCTCCCGGCCAACTGCGGCGCGGAGCGGACGGAGCCGGTGGCCTACCTGGTGGTGCACTACACCGCCGGGGACGGCGACACGGCCCGGGACAACGGCCGCTATTTCGCCCGCTGCGCCGTGGGCGCCTCGGCCCACTACTTTGTGGACGAGGGGGGCGTGGTTGCCTCGGTGCCGGAGAAAAGGGTGGCCTGGCACTGCGGGGCGCCCAGCTACCGCCACAGGGCCTGCCGCAACGGCAACTCCATCGGCGTGGAGCTCTGCAGCCGCCGCGCCGCAGGGCGCTACACCTTCGCCCCCGAGACGGTGAAAAACGCCCTGGCGCTGCTGCAAGGGCTGCTGGGCCGCTACGGCCTGGGGGTGGAGGCGGTGCTGCGCCACTACGACGTGACGGGCAAAATTTGCCCGGCGCCCTTTGTGGACGACCAAGGGGCCTGGCAGGCATTTTTAGAGGAATTGGAGGGAAGAACCATGACCCAGGAGACTTTTGCCCGGCAGATGGACGACTACCGCGCCGCCCAGGCTCAGGCCGCGCCGGGGGCCTGGTCGGCCGAGGCCCGCGCCTGGGCCGAGGAGACGGGGCTGCTGCGCGGCGACAGCGGCGGCATGCGCTATAAAAATCCGGTCACCCGGGAGGAGCTGGTGGAGATTCTCTACCGCATGAGAGGAGGCATGCCCCATGGCGACGCTGAGTAAGGCCGACCAGACCTATCTCACCCAAGCCCAGCAGCAGGAGATCCTGGCCTTGAAGGAGGCCTGGAGCCAGGCCAAGGCCGCCGGCGACGAGGCGGGCAAGAAGGCGGCCAACCGCAAGGCCGAGGCCATCCGGGCCACGGCGGGCTACCAGGGCGGCAGCGACGGCAGCGGCTACACCAAGGTCAACACCGCCGTCGGCGGTCAGTCCGCCGACGCGGTCAAGCAGTGGGTGGCCGACTACGAGTACACCAACTACGACCCGCAGAACGGCTGGATCAACGGCTTTTCCACGGAGATGAACCTCCGGAGCATGGCCAACTACATCCGCCAGCAGATGCAGGCCAACTCCCAGGCCTGGAGCGGGGCCGACCAGGCCACCCGGGACTATCTCCACGACCAGAACCTCCAGCTGGCGGAGATCCTCAAGGACGCCACCGGCGGGGCCACGTCCACCTACAACGCCCAGACGGGCCGGTGGGAGACGAGCAACGCCAACCTGGGCTACGGCTACAACGTGGGCCAGTACAACGACGCCGAGTGGTATCGCAGCGCCTACGGCATGACCGACGAGCAGATGGAGCAATACCGCAGCGACGAGAGCCGCTATCGCAACTTCGTCGATCAGGGGATCATCCGCAACTGGGTGGATGAGAGCAGTGGCTACACCGGCCTCTATGCCCAGTTTGTAAACGGCCCCTACGCCGCGCTGCTGGGGGGCTCCAAGACGGTGGCGCCGGAGGTGTACAAGGACGTCATCGGCGACGGCTTCAACGAGGTGCGCTACCAGATCCCCCGGGACGCCGACGGCAACATCGCCCCCCGGGCGCCGCAGTTGAAGAACAACAGCGGCCTGACGGACTATACCAGGCAGTTTACCTCCTATGTGGACGACCAGGGCGTCATCCAGCCGGGGCTTTTGGTGTCCATGAACCCCGGCGGCGGACGACACGCCGCTGCGGCGGCGACGTCGTCGGGCAGGGGCGGCAGTACGTCGAGCCTGCTGGAGCAGTGGCGGCAGGCGGCGGAGGCCCAGGCGGTGAACCTCCGGGACATGGCGGTGAACAGCGCACTGGCCCAGCTGCTGCAGGCCGAGGCTGAGGCCAAGGCGGCCTATCAGACCCAGCGGGATCAGATCGAGGGGGAGAGCCGCAACGCCCTGGACAACGCGGCGCTCTACGCCGAGACCCGGGGCGACCGGGGCGGAATCGGCCAGGCTCAGTACAATATGATCCAGGCCACGGCGGCGAAGAACCGCCAGGCGGTGAACGCGGCCCAGACCCAGCTGACCGCCGAGACGGCCCGGCAGGCAGCCCAGCTGCGGGCCCAGGGCGAGTTTGAGAAGGCGGACGACCTCTTGGAGATTGCCCAGACGTATCTTCTCAAGCTTTTGGACTTGGAGCAGTGGGCGGCGGAATACCAGCTGGACACGGCGAAGTTCCAGGCAAGCCTCTATCAGTGGCAGCAGGAATTTCAGCTCTCGGCGGCCAAGGCCCTGCGGAGCCAATAGCCGCCGAAGCCGGCGCGCGGGGACGACGGCGTATCGTCCCCGCGCGCCGTACCCTGCGCAGAGGGAAGGCGGCCCCGCAAACCGGGATTTCCCCGCCTTCCCTCTTGCTTTTTTCCTCGCTTTGGGGTATAATCATTTCTAGCGTGCCGGTGTGATGGAATTGGTAGACGTAGTGGACTCAAAATC
>CALXCW010000040.1 GCA_944386905.1 uncultured Oscillospiraceae bacterium | reverse complement strand
GCTTCGGCCGTCGAGGAGGCGCCCGTGGTCGAGGCGGCTCCGGTCGTCGAGCGGCCGCCCGGGGGCGAGGCGGCTCCGGCCGTCGAGGAAGCGCCCGTGGTCGAGGCGGCTTCGGTCGTCGAGGAGGCGCCCGTGGTCGAGGCGGCTCCGGCCGTCGAGGAGGCTCCCGTGGTCGAGGAACCGGCGGCGGAGGAAGTCTACGCCATCTCCCATCTGCCCCGGCGGAGCATCGCTTTTATCGGCTCGGAGTGCCATCCCTTTGTCAAAACCGGCGGCTTGGGCGATGTGATGTACGCCCTGCCCCGGGCCCTGGTGCGGCTGAACTGCGACGTGCGGGTGATTCTCCCTCGCTATGGCTGCATTCCCTGGGAGTACCAGGAGAAAATGGTCTATCGCGGCGCGTTCTACATGGATCTGGGCCTCACGGGACGGAACTACTACGTGGGCATCATGGAATACATCTGCGACGGCGTGGTCTACGACTTCATCGACAACCAGGAGTTTTTCTCCGGCGGCAACCCCTACACCAACCTGGTGGACGATATTCCGAAATACTGCTACTTCTCCAAGGCGGCTCTGGCAGCGCTGAACTACATGGACTGGATTCCAGACATCGTCCACTGCCACGACTGGCAGGCGGCCCTGGTGCCGGTGTATCTCAAGACGCTGTTCAAGACCTCGCCGGTGGGACGGGCCCGGTCGATTCTCACCATCCACAATCTCCGCTTCCAGGGCATCTACAACATCCCCACCATCCGCTACTGGTCGGGCCTGCCGGCAGAGGTGTTCGCCATGGGCGCGCTGAAGCAGGGCTATGAGGACGCCAACATGCTCAAGGGCGGCCTGGCCTATGCCGACCGGATCACCACGGTCAGCGGCACCTATGCCTGGGAGATCCAGACGCCGGAATACGGCGAAAAGCTCGAGGAGCATCTGCGCTACCACAGCGGCAAGCTCCGGGGCATCGTCAACGGCATCGACTACGAGATGTGGAACCCGGCCACCGATCCGGCTCTGGCGGTCAACTACGGTCTGGGCAACGTTCTCAAGCACAAGATGGAAAACAAGCGGGCCCTCCAGCGGGAGCTGGGGCTCGTGGAGGATGAGAGCAAGTTTGTCATCGGCCTGATCTCCCGGCTCACCAGCCAGAAGGGCCTGGATCTGGTCAGCGCCATTCTGACCCAGCTGCTGGACGGCTTCACCCAGGTGGTGGTGCTGGGCACCGGCGAAAAGCAGTACGAGGACGCCTTCCGCTACTTTGAGGCCACCAACCGCGGCACGGTGTGCGCCTGCATCCAGTACGACGAGGGCCGGGCCCACCGGATCTACGCCGGTGCGGACGTGCTGCTGGTGCCGTCGCGGTTCGAGCCCTGCGGCCTCACGCAGCTCAACGCCATGCACTACGGCACGCTGCCCATCGTCCGGGAGACCGGCGGCCTCAAGGACACCGTGGAGCCCTACAACCAATTCACCGGCGACGGCAACGGCTTCACCTTCGACCGCTATGACGCCGGGCTTTTGCTGGACGCGGTGAACCGGGCCAAAACCCTCTACTTCACCAACCGCTACCACTGGGACGAGGTGGTGCAGCGGGACATGGCCAAGGATGTCTCCTGGGACAACTCGGCCTCGCAGTATAAGAATCTGTATTTGGAGCTGACACCCTGGTAAGGCCTCCGGCGTAACCTGCGCCCCCATCCTCGCCGCTTCGAGGATGGGGGCGCTTCGTTGCTTCAGTCGCCGTTTTCAGGCCAGGGTCACGCGGGTGACGGAACAGGGGGCAATGTCCAGGCGTTCCCAGACGCCCAAGCTCGACCCGGGTCAGGTATGCCGGGTATTCGGCCCCAGCGGCTGCGAATAGGAGACACGGGTGCGGCGGCGCCCTGCGCCCGACGGGCATATTGGCGGCGCGGGCTATTGATCTCCCCGCCCGCCAAACGCCTGCATCTCATCGAGGTAGTACAGCACGCTGTCCATGAGATACCGGATCGCCAATTGCTTCTCCGCCTCCGTCAGCCCCGCCAGGGTCTGAAGCAGCGAAATGTGCAAAATGGATGTTTCGGAAGTCACCTCTGTCACCGCAAAGGCGTACTGGCTGGTCTTTCCCAGCACGCACACCCTCGCCTGGATATCGCCTGCCATGGTCTGCTCGTACGTACCGCCCAGCTTATCGATGATATCAAACACAGCGAATACGGCCATCAGGCGGGGGCAATTCAAATTTTCCTTTAACCCTGGCATGTTTCTGCTCCTCGCTTCCCATCATTCACGCAGCCGGGCGAAGAGAACCCAAAATGTCCGTCTTTAACCCGTTTTCATCCAACTGTTCCTCCTGACTGGACGTTAAAATCACAAAATATGCCTGATCTTTCCAAACAGAAACGGCGTATGACAGATACACGGCCGCTGCGTCGCTTTCATCGGCGTAGTTTTGAACGACCCAATCCATGCCCCCGCCGGCCTGCGTGCGCTGTGCGCCGCGCCGTTCAACGCCCGGGTATACCGCAACCAGCCCTTCGGTGAGCTGGTTGAGCACCTCGTCCGCCGTCTCCGTGCCGGTCAAGGGAAGCGCGCTGACGGCCAGCGTTGTATAATCGCTGCCGGAGATGGAGACGGCGGTTAAAATCCCGTCCTCTATCTCCAAATCCCAGGGCGGCGTTCCTTCGGCATACATAAACCGAAAGGGGAGGCCTTCATCGGAGCACAGCCTGTAGCTGGTTTCCGCCGGCCCCAGGCATTGGAAGGATTGAACGGCCTCCAGGAGCTGCTCCTGCATGGCTTCGTCCCCCTGGGGAAAGGAGGCGAGCAGGTTGTAGCAGCCAAAGCCGTTTTGTCCTTCCAGAAATGCCGCCAGGAAGCCCATCGTGGAGCCGCCGCTTTCCCTTGCTTCAAACTGCACCAGATAGCCATGCCCCGTGCCGATCTGCCGGTAGCCTTCGTGCAGAATTTGGTAATCTGTGATATCTGTGCTCTGCAAGAGGCCAATCAAGTTTTGGACATACGTCTGGGAATTGGCTTCCACATCGGATAGCGTATAGACAGGGAAGCCAGACCAGTAGGTATAAAAGCCAATTTGCAGCGAACAGCTTCCGTCCGGCGAAAGGAATACGGCGCTGCCAGGGGCAGTCTCCTGGAGCGCTGCCGGGATCTCCAGGGAACAATTCAGGCTCCCGTTGGAATATGCGGCTAGGGACGGCTGCGCACTGCCGCCGCGCTCCGGCTCCGACACCGAGGCCGGCGGCTGGACGGCTTCCGCGTCGGGGGAAGCCGCCCGACCCCATAAGTACCTCCACAAGCCGGCCGCGGCGCAAAGGGCCAGGGCCGCCGCGATCAGGGCGAAGGCCTTTTTTCGGGGCAGCGCCTTGGCTCTTCCGGTTTCCGGCGCCCGTTTCCCCTCTGTGACGGCCTCCAGGAATGCCTCCATGGAAGGAAAGCGGTCTTGGGCCTTCACCGCCAGGGCTTTCATCATGGCTGCCTCTAGGCGCGCCGGCAGAGCAATCCCCAGCTCCGACGGCTTTTTCATGGTGTCGTGATGCACCCTGGCGATGGAATCCGGCGGAAGCCGACCGGTGATGCAGCGGTACAGCGTGGCGCCCATGGCATAGACATCCGTCCAAGGGCCTTGCCTGCCGTGACTCGCATATTGCTCTTCCGGGGCAAACCCGTGCTTGAGAATCACCGAAACACTTCTGTCCTCTCCCGCGGAAAACCGCGCCGCGCCAAAGTCCAGCAGCTTGCTCTCACCGCCTGCCGTAATCGAAATATTGTCCGGGCTGATATCCCGGTGGGTGAGCCCCAGCTCATGCACCCGTGTCAGCGCCTGCATGATGGGCTGCAGGATGGTCAGCGCCTGGTCGAAGGGGATCCTGCCGCCCTGGGCGGCGAGATAGGCCTTCAAGCTCATGCCGTCCACATACTCCATCACAAAGTACGCCGTGTTATTTTCCTGGAAATGATCTTGTACCGAAACGATATGCGGCGTTCCCTGGAGCTTGGCCAGAATCCGCGCTTCCTCCAGGAAGCGGTTCAGCCCGTTTTCATAGTCCTCCCGCCTGCGCCCGGTCAGTACCACCCGATAGCGGTCGGCATGGCGCATGGCCAGACCGGAAGGCATATATTCCTTGACGGCGACCTTGATTTCCAGCACCAGGTCATATCCGAGATAGGTGATTCCAAAGCCGCCCACGCCCAGCACCCTGCCCATGAGATACCGGCCCCGGAGCACCGTCCCCATGGGGAGCGCCAAATAGGGCTGCTCCTCCTCTGCGCTGAACCCGCAGTACGGGCAGACGGGAGAGCCCTCCGGTTTTTCCTGAAAACAGCCGTAACAAACGCGTTTGAAATCCATTTCGGCCTTCTCCTTCCGTCCGGCCTTGTTTCACGCCCGGCTGCCGGCACAACCGCCCGGCAGCCGGAATTGCTCTTACCAGGGGCGGACGCTTGCCATCACCTGGTTGCACAGCGCCACCACCGCCTCTTGATTGGCGTCGCTGTACATGGCGCTCAGATAGAAAAGCTCGCCGTCGATAACCGCCGCAGCGCTGCTGAAATAGAAGGTGCTGATCGCATAGTTCTGGCAGAGCCACTCCACGCCGCCCATGGCAGCCGTGTATCGCTCTCCCACCGTGCCCTCGGCGGCTTCCGCCGAAGCAGCATGGTCGTCCAGAAGCTCCTCCGGCCGGGTATAGCCATACTGGGAGGCGTAACCCACCTCCACGCCGCCTGCGTCCTCCGCGTCGATGTTACCCAGCCCGGCTTCCATGGCGGCTTGCGTGGGATAGATCGAAATAACCTCCGCCACACCGTTTTCCAGCTGAATCTCCGTCTCCCACACGCTTCCCAGGGCAAGGGAATCGTCGATGATGACTTTGATGCCGATATTTTCGCTGTACCACATGCTGTAGGTTGTGTCGGGCACGCCCATGCTCTCAAAGGTCTGCAAAATTTGCCGAATCTCCTCTTTGCCCGCCTCGTCGCCCTTGGGGTAGGCGCCCAACAGACTGTAGCAGCCAAAGGGATTGCTCCCCTGAATCGCCAGATAGATGAGCTCCATGGAGACGCCGTCCTCGTCCGTGCCCTCAAAATAGATTTGATACGCCTCCTGCCCCCCGATGCTGTCCGGGCCTGCGTCGAGAATCGTATAATCGGACACTTCCAGTCCCGCCATCACCGAAGCGATGATCGTCTCCCGGTTTGCCTCCACATCGGAAAGCGAATAGATCGGGACGACGATATTCCACACGAAGCTGGTGGTAACGGCACAGCCTCTTTCCTCGTTGATAAAGCTGAAGCCGTCGGCGCTCACCACATAATCCGAGGGGATATCAATTTGGGCATTGAGAATGCCAAGATTCCTCGTCTCCATCTCCCACGACGCGGCGGGCGGATCGGGCGGCTCCACCGTGATATCCGGCGTCTCGCTCGGTGTGTCGGAAATCGGGGGCGTTTCGACACTGATATTCCCGCTGCCACCGCCGCCGGTCGGCGTGGTTTTCTTCCCGCCGGAGAGGGCGATGGGTAAAATCACGCACAGCGCAATCACCACCAGCAGCAAGCCGCCGCAGATCCCGGCAATCAGGGGATTGGCCTTGCAATAGGCACGCAGTCCGGAAAACGCATGGGACTTCTCCGTCTGCGCCGCTTGCCCGCCGTAGGCGCTCTGATGAAAGGGGGAGGCCTGGGTGCGCTCGCTCACGCTGGCGGCCACCTGCTCCTGCACCGAAGTCCTGCCGGTCAAGGCGCGGAGAAATGCGCCCATATTGGAAAATCGATCCTGGGTTTTCACGGCCAGGGCCTTTAAAATCGCCTGCTCGATGTTGCGGGGAAGGCGAACCCCCAGCTCCGAGGGCGACTTGAGGGTATCGCCCCGAAGCCGATCCATCGAATCCGGAGGCAGCTGCCCGGTGATGCAGCGGTACAAGGTGGCGCCCATGGCGTACACGTCCGTCCAGGGCCCCTGGTTGCCGTGGCTCACATACTGCTCTTCCGGCGCGTAGCCGTGCTTGAGTATGACCGAGATGCTCTTGCCATCCCCCAGGGCAAACCGCGCGGCCCCAAAATCCAGCAGCCGGCTCTCTCCCTGGGACGTGATGTAAATGTTATCCGGGCTGATATCCCGATGCAGGAGGTTCATCCCATGCACCTGGATCAGCGCCTCCATAATCGGCTGCAAAATCGTCAGCGCCTGGGCATACGGAATTTTGTCCCCCTGGGTGGCCAGATACGCCTTGAGGCTCATTCCGTCGATGTATTCCATCACGAAATAGGCCGTGTTGTTTTCTTGGAAGTAATTCTGCACCGAGACAATATGGGGCGTGTTTTGCAGCTTGGCCAGGATCTTCGCTTCGTCGAGAAACCGCTCCATGCCGTACTGATAATCCGCTTCCACCCGCCCAGTCAGCGTGACATTGTACCGATCCACATGCCGCGTGGCAATGGACGAGGGCATATACTCCTTGATGGCGACCCGGATCTCCAGCGTCAGGTCATAGCCCAGATAGGTAATGCCAAAGCCGCCGACCCCCAGCACCTTTCCCAGCATATACCGCCCGTTCAGCAGCGTTCCCAGGGGCAGGGCCAGATAGGGCTGGGGCGCGTTTTCATCAAACCCGCAATGGGGGCAGAGACTGCCGGGCTCCTTTTCCTGGAAGCAGCCGTAGCAAATACGTTCGGGGTTCATAGCTTCACCTCCTCCATGGCCGCCAGCACCCAAAGCTTCTCCTCGATTTGACGCACGCGGTCTGTATGCCGCAGCAGCAGCGCCTCAAGCCACCTCTGCGCGCTTTCGGCCTTGATAAACTCGATCTGGATTTCCAGCGGCTCCACGTAAAAATCTCCGGCATACATCACATATCCTTCGCCCGCTTGCAATGGCGGCGCCCCCGCAGCCGCCCGCAGGGCTCCGTCCGCCGAGAGATGGAAGACGGCCGCCGGTACGCGGCCGGCGGTATCTTCCTCATGCCCTGGCTGAAGCCTTCCGGATTGGAAGCAATATCGATCCAACATAGGCGGTTACTCCTTTGCCACCACGAACCGGTTGGCATTGTCGCAGAGGTAGAAGGTGTCGCCCGCAAACAGTTTTTCCGCCACATTGGCCGTCAGCTTTTGGCCGTTGCCCAGGAATGTGCCGTAGGAGGAGCCCAGATCGGTGAGCAGGAAGCAGTCCTCATTGGCGTCGTAGGCCACCTGGCAGTGCCGTCCGCTGATGCCCGGCGTGTTTTTGTCAAACACAATGTTGCACGTGGCCGGATCGCGGCCGATGACGACCTTTCCCTTCAGCAGATCAAACCGTTGGCCGGCATATTTTCCCGTCACACCCCGCAGCACCGCGGATTTCCCCACCGGCCCGCGGCCCTTTGCCGCGGCTTTCTTCCTGCCTCCCATGCCTGCGGCTGCGCCGCCCTTGCGTGCGTCCATCACCAGCAGCAGGCTGCCGCCTGCCAGCGCCAGAATGCCGATGGGCAGGAATACATAGGCAAACCAATTGGGTACCCAGCTGAGCGCGCCCGCCATCGTATAGGCGATTCGTTCCTGATCCAGGATTTTCGTCAGCTCATTGATGATGATGGCATAGTTCATGCCCAGCATCAGCCCTGTCTCGGGGTCGGCCGCCCCGGAGGCATTGATGCCGATGACCCGGCCGTCCTCGTCCACCAGGGGGCCGCCGGAGTTCCC
Organism: uncultured Oscillospiraceae bacterium; assembly: GCA_944386905.1. Classification (GTDB taxonomy): domain Bacteria; phylum Bacillota; class Clostridia; order Oscillospirales; family Oscillospiraceae; genus Avoscillospira. The sequence continues at coordinate 4,343 of CALXCW010000040.1, read as the reverse complement.
CGGCGCGATGGATACATCCATCTGGAACGCCTCATAGGTGGCCCAATTGGAGGAGACCCGGTTGCTGACAATGCCCTTGGTGATGGTCACGTCATTGAGGTCATAGGCCGGAAGCGTCTGCCGGCTGGATGAATCTCCGGGATAGCCCAACGCATAGGCGGTTTCGCTCATCTTCACCGCGTCGGATTCTCGCAGCGTGAGGGCCACCCGCTTTGTCGTGGGCGTGGGCAGCTTGAGGATGGCGATGTCCTTTTCCGTCTGGGGCGAGTAATAGACCACTTCCACCTGGGCAAAATCATTCTCCGCGGCGGAATAATACACCTGAACCGTTCCGGCCACGTTGTCATACATTCTGGGGTAGGCATAAGCGGCCTCCACCACATGCCCGTTGGTGATGATGTACTGCACCGGCTCGCCCGGCTTTCCCACGGCCCAGCCCGTCCCGGTCGCACCCATTTGCTCGGTGGTGCCGTCGTCGTTATATACCGTTGCAACCGCGTAAACCAATACGACGCCCTGGCGCGCCTCATAGGGCTCGATGCTGCCGCCGCCCACCAGTCCCAATACGCCCAGCACCACGCCCGCAAGCCCGATCACCAGCAGCGCAATGGCTGCGATTTGCTTTCCGCTTACTCGTTTATGCATCTATTCTTCCTCCCCTTTCCCATGGTATTTCATCACAATTGCCGTATAATTATCCTGATTGGGCCTTCCTGCCGCCTGAATTTCCTCCTCCAGCCTGTCGCAGCAGGCCTGGGGCGGCAAAGCCATCGCCTCGCGGATCTGTTTCAGAGTCAGGGTATCGCTCACGCCGTCCGAGCAGAGCAGCACCGCGTCCTCCCGCCGCAGAGAGAACGGTATATAGGTGTGGTCGCAGCCGACGTTCTCTTTCCCGATATACTCCGAAAGCGCCGCCGCTTGGGGGTCGGAAAAGGCCTCCTCCACCGCAAACGCGCCCTCCAGGGCGTGCAGCACCAGCTCGTTCTGATACTCATGGCGGACGTTCATGGCATAGAGCTTGCCCTCCCGCCACAAGAAGAGATCACTGTCGCCGACACACCAGAAGCTGAGGTGCCGGCCTCTGAGCAGCGCGGCCACCAGCGTGGTGCCTCCATGGCCCCGAAACTGCTGATAGACTCGGCTGCTTCGCTGCCGCACCCACGCCGGCACGGCGGCATCGTCCTCCCAGGGGAACAGACCGACCATCTCCGCCACCGTCTCCGCGGCGATCATCCCCCCCTCGGCCATGCCGCCCATGCCGTCGCAGAGCACTGCCAAAAGGCCATCCTCCTCCATGCGCTCCATGCGGGAGATCCCGAAGGCGTCCTGCTGCTCCTCCCGCTTGCCGAGCCCCTGGAGGTTGGCAAGCTCCAGAACCGGCAGGGGAGCAGGCTTCTCGGTGATGGGTTCGTTTCGGTCTGGCTCTTCTTTTTTCTGCTTTTTTCTCCTTCGCAGCAGGATCAGAATGAGAACCATCGCCAATACGAGGCCGGCCGCTAGGGCCATCCAAGCGCGAAGGAAGCTGCTGTGAAACAGCGGCTGACGGAGCCACGAAATGACGCCCTCCATCCGTCATTCCTCGCTCCATTGGAATTGATCGCCGCACAGCGGCAGGAACAGCAGCCGGCTTTTCCCCACCTCGATCACGTCATAGGCGCGCAGCGGACGCACCATCTCCACCTGCTCGTCGTTGCAATAGGTGATCCCCCGCCCCTGCCCCGGGGAAAGGGAAAAGGTGTTGTGCTTGACATCATAGGTGACCAGGGCATGGCTCTCCCGCGACACGGTGTCGTCATCCGCCAGCGCCACATCCATGGCCGCAGCCCGGCCGATAAAGTTTCGCCCCGACACCAGCTTATAATCCGCGCCGCGGTGCGGCCCGGAGATGCAGACCAAGAATCCCACGGCGGGGTCAATTCCGATCTTCTTTTTGATGATTCCCACCGTCTTGCCGCGGTCTGCCTCGGGCGTCGCGCTCCTGGAGACGGCGGCCACCGTTTTGCCAACGGAGCCCGCAGATACCGTCTTTCCCACCCCGGCGCCCTCCTGACAATAAGGGCAGCTGTCAAACCGGTTCTCGTCGTAAAAATGGCCGTTGTCACACTGTTTCATCGTATGCCCTCCCACAATTTTGTTCAGGTTTCCCCCAAGGGGCGGTGCCGTATCCTGGGACACAGCCCATGCCTGCATGGCTTCGCTTCCGGCAGAATCCGCTGCGGCGATCCCATGCAATCGCATCCTTTTCGGTGTGCCCGCTCCAGGCGCTCCCCCCGCGGCTTTCATGCTTTGCTGATTCCCATGATATCTGCTATGCGCATCTTTTTGCAGTTCCCATGTACGCCAATCGCGCAAAACAGGGGGTTCCTATGTGCGCCATTTTGCAAAATGGGCAAAAAAATACCGCCTTCCCAGGGAAGGCGGTGTCAGTCGGCCGTGAAATTGAGATAGCTCTGGAATAACCCCAGCCGCGTTTTGGTGTCGGTCTTTTCATAAATGGAGGAGACATATCGCTGCACCATCCGCCGGGAAATATACAGGCTGTCGGCGATCCTCTGCAAGTCGTCGTCGGTGGTCAGCAGCAGCTCCAGCACTTCGGTTTCCCGGGGGGTGAGAGAACAGCGCCGCGCGTACAGCTTCAGCCGCTCCTGCGGCGACATGGCCGCAGGGCCGACTTCCAAGTCGCTTTCGCGATTCGCAGCATCAGAACCAATCCGCAGATCATTGCCGCACGCCATCGCGATCACCAGCACCACAAACATCACAATGTCGATCCCGATGATGAAATACATCGGGAGATCCGCCAAGTGTGAAGCCGTCAAGGAAACCTCTGCCAGTCCGCTTATGGCACGTCCCATCCCGGCCCAAAGCGCGGGCCACTTGGTTTTCGGCGCAATGTTCCAAAACATCAGGTTGAAATAGGCAATATTGACCCCGAGAAAGATATAGTAAAGGCACATATTGACATGATATGATTCCAGCTCGCCAAACAAAATCGGGTTAAACACGGCAAACATCGCCATACACAACGTGGCAAGCGGAACATATTTTTGCTTTTTCAGATCGCCTATGAAGCCAATTAAAATATATCCGGCAATGATGAACAGGCGCGACCAGGAATAATAATCAAACTCTTGATAGTTCGTCTGCACATTCAGCCGCATCATCTGCGTATCGTAAAACGTGCCGATCACCGAAAGGGCGACGACAGTCAGCGACAAAATTCGCAGTCTTTTGCGTATCTCATTTCGCGATTCCAACGGCATCTTGTCGGATGGCAGGCCGGCGTCCTCCCATCCGCCCCACGGTTTGTTGACGGCAAGCCAAAGCGTTGCGGAAAAGGCCAAACTCAGCATAACCGGAATGCCGAACATCAAATCCAGATGTTCTTGCAGCACGTATTGCAGCACAACCGCCGCCGAGGCGCCGATCGCCATTATTTTTCCAATCCCGGAGATCTGCGGCAAAGCCAAGGCCATGCAGGCATACACCATGCCGCCCAGCACGCCCAAAGAAAATGCCGCCAGGATCGCCAGGATGGAGTACGCCAACGCGGATTGCGTGAAATATAGTGCAATCACGCTGATGGTATACGCCAGGTTCGCCATTCCCAGCAGCCTGATCCGCCCTTTTTCATCCCGACAGATCCTGCACAGCAGTGCAAACGCCAAAAAAGCCGCAGCCGTAACTGCCTGATCAATATAATGCAGCGTCAGCTGCCAGGAAAAAGCGGAAACGCCGGTATTTCCCAGGTCAATATAGGTGAGCGTTACCATGTATGCAAACATGTAAATGGAAAATAGGGCGCTCAGGAAGAGATGCCTACGGTGCATCTTTTTGGGCCTGATGAAAGCGAAATCCATGGTTGGTTTCCCCCCTTGCGCACAATGGGCGCAACTTCCGATATGCCTGCACCGCGGCTGCGCCTCTTAAACGCAGCCGCGCCCACCCGCTTTGCGGCTCTTTGGGGCCGCCGGGTGCATGCCGCCGGGCCCTCTCTTGCTCCGCCTTTCACTGCAAGCTCTGCGCTCACATCCAAAATGCCAGCTTTTCTGTGTTAAATTATACCAGAATGCGCCGGGCGATACAAGAACGAACCGCCTGAGAAACAGCGGAAGAAGCCCGATACGCAAAATGGCGCATGCCGGCGCACCAATGCTCCCGGTTTCGTGTGTCCCTTTTCCTTGTATCCCCTCTGCTCGGCGGCGCAAAATCGCGCCTCGGTTGTCCTATTTTGGAACCCATAGGCCCTCTTTTGGAGGCGTTTGAAAAAGGAAAAACCCCGGAAACCGTATGGCTCCGGGGTTTTTGAACACTTTGGATAACGTTTAGCGCTTGCTGAACTG
>CALXCW010000039.1 GCA_944386905.1 uncultured Oscillospiraceae bacterium | reverse complement strand
GCCATAATTCCCCGGGAAAATGGCTTCTTGGCATAGGTAATGCAAGGGAGGTTTCTAGCCGCGCAAAAGTGTTTGACGCGGTCTTTATGGCTGTTGGAAACGACGCACAGTCCGATCCCGGCGCACTGCATGGCGGAAATCCAAGCCTCCATCTGCGCAGTAGGTTCGTCGGTGGTGTAGGGCACAATCGTATTGTCAAAATCCAGCATCAAAAAGTCCACCCCAGCCGCCCGGAGCCGCTCCGGGGTGAGATCGGTGAGGGCAGAAAGCTGCATACGGGGAATCAAAGAAAAGGACATAGGGTAACCTGCCGCTTCATAGATTTTATGAAGGGAAGGCGCCAACCAGCGCCCATCCCGGGATAGTATAGCACACTGGAGGTGCATTGTCCAATGGTGTTCGAACTTGCCCCTACGTTTCCCGTGCTGACGCCTCAATCGCCGCTGCTGCTGGTTTCCCGCAGCCCAGAAGATCCTGTTTCCCTGGCCCAGCGAGCAGGAACTGCCGCCTATGTGGCAGCCATGTGGGATGAGGCTGAGGCGCTCAAATCTCTGGCACAAATTCTCGGGCCACGGCTGCTGGTGCCGGAGGCATCCGCACAGGCACTCGCGCAGTGCGGTGTGCTGATCTCCTCTTCCATCTCCGGCGGCTCTTTTACCCAGAGGCTTTCTGAGGCCGCAGCCGCAGCACCACGGCGGTGTTGGCTGAACCTGGAATGGCTGGCCATGGAATTTTCCCTTCCCTGCCCATCCGGCGAAGGCCGGGTGCTGGAACCCGCTGCCTTGGAGGCTGTCACCGACCGCAGGCCCACCTTCTTTGATCCCGATCTGGTCTGCCGCTACTGCCACGAATATCGCAGTGGGAAAGGGTACATGACTCTCTATGACACCGCTGAGACGCTGGGACAGAAGGCGGCTATGGCCAAGGACGCCGGATTTCAAGGTGCCGTGCTGCTTCAGTCAAATGCGCCTCGGTAGACCTCCGGTCGCCGGGATGAGAGCAGTGGAAGCTGCACCCGAATGGCATCGTTACGGGTAAAGTCCAATTCAGCCAACACCAATGCCTCCTCGGCACCAGCCCGAGCCAGCACTTCGCCCCAAGGAGAGCAGACTATGGAATTGCCGTAAGAGATATACGGGCCGCCTTCATCTCGCGCCGGAGCTACCCCTATGGTGAAGAGCTGGTTGTCCACGGCGCGCTGCCGAAACACCAGCTCCCAGTGAGCCGGGCCTGTAGTCATATTGAAGGCAGCCGGTGCAATGATTGCCTGCGCCCCATCCAGGGCCATTTTCCTGGAGAGTTCCGGGAAGCGAATATCAAAGCAGATGCAAAGCCCCAACCGACCAAAAGGCGTATCAAAAACTGTGGCTCGATCTCCGGCGGTGAGGCTCTTTGATTCAAAAAAGCGCTGTCCGCCGGGGACATCAATGTCAAAGAGATGCACCTTTCGGTGGAAAGCCACCTGACGGCCTTGGCTGTCAAAGACGAAGGCCGTGTTGTAAATCCGGTCGCCCTCCCGCTCCGGTATAGAGCCGGCCACCACCCACAGCCCCGTCTCCCGAGCTGCCTCGGCCATGGCGGTATAAACTCCCTCTCCCACAGTTTCGGCATTGGCTCGAAACGATGCGTTGGTATAAGGGCAGCAGAACATCTCCGGCAAAATGGCCAGCTCTGCCCCTGCTTCGGCGGCGCGGTGCAGCGCTTGAATGGCTCTGGCGACGTTGTCCGTCTTATCCGGGCCCACCTTCATCTGAATCAATGCTGTACGCATATACTTCACCTCCTGACTCTATGATAGCGCTTTGCGTGGGAGACTGTCAACGGCCTAGGTCTGCTCCAGAAGCCACCGAAGCAGCGCTTCCCTGCCCTCAGCACTGATGGGGAACACCGCGGAAGCCTCAATCTCGCTTTTTTCATAGCACAGTTCTCCATGCCAGGCCTCAGCTCGCATGGTACTCTGCTCCAAATCCACCTCCTTGGGTGTCTTTTTCACAATGGTTGGGGTGATCTTAAAGCGCAGCGTCCCGTAGCTGCCGGTAAAAATATTGTCGTTTTCAAAGGTGTGCACCGTGGGCAAAAACAATTCCTGCAACGGATTATCCTCCTTTCCCTCTTGACAGCGCCAATGGGCCGTGATACCGTAAAGCGGTATGTTCTAGTTTAAGAGGGGATTTCAATGTCAAAACGCTGGATTGGCAATTTGCTTTTGCTGCTGGGCGCCATGATCTGGGGCGCAGCCTTCGTAGCCCAGTCGGTGGGGATGGATTATCTCGAGCCATTTACCTTCCAGGCTGCCCGCTGCTTCCTGGGCAGCGTGGTACTTCTGCCGGTAATCGCCGTCGTAGACAAAAAAGGTAATGCCCTGCGCCCCGCCACAGCGCCTGCCCGTCGCAGGCAGCTGGGCTACGGCTGTCTGGTGGGCCTTATACTCTTTGCAGCCTGCTCACTGCAGCAGTGCGGCTTACTTTATACCGTCCCGGGTAAATCCGGCTTTCTCACATCTCTTTATATTATTCTGGTTCCCATACTTGGACTGGCCTTCGGCCGTCGGGTCAAACCCTGGATCTGGATCAGCGTCCTGCTTGCCCTGGTGGGTCTGTATCTTCTGTGCGGCAGTACCGACTTCTCCCTGGGTGCTGGGGAATGGCTCACTTTAGGATGTGCTGTAGCCTTCAGCTTCCACATCCTGCTCATCGACAAAATCAGCGGCCGGGTGGATGGCGTGCGACTGAGCGCCATGCAGTTCTTTGTCTGCGGGTGTCTGTCGCTGCTGTGCGCTTTCCTCTGGGAAACGCCACAGTGGGAAAATATTCTTTCCTGCTGGGTGCCCATTGGCTATGCCGGTATCTTCTCCTGCGGTGTGGGCTACACATTCCAAATCATCGGCCAGCGCTATACCGAGCCCACTGTGGCATCGCTGCTGATGAGTTTGGAGTCGGTCTTTTCTGTGCTCTTCGGCTGGTTAATTCTCCGCTCGACCCTCACGCCCACGGAATTGGTGGGCTGTCTGCTGGTGTTTGGCGGTGTCGTCATTTCCCAGCTTCCGGGGAAAGCGCCCGCACCGAGCCCGCAACAAAGTCAAGAAGCATGTCCCCGCTGCTAGAAGCAGCGGGGATTTTTCTCAAGTAAGCATGGCCTGGAATTCTTCCTCGGTGAGGACGGGAATGCCCAGCTCCGTGGCCTTTTTGAGCTTGGAGCCGGCATTCTCTCCGGCCACCACATAGCTGGTTTTTTTCGAAACCGACGAGGCTGCCTTGCCGCCTCTGGCCTCAATTTCGCGGGTGGCCTCATCTCGGGTAAAGCGAGTCAGCGCACCGGTGAGGACAAACGTCTTGCCCGCAAAGGCAGTTCCCACCGGGGCCTCCAGGCTTCTAAAATTGACGCCAGCGGCCCGCAGCCGCTCGATGAGATCCTGAGATTGGGGCTGAGCAAACCAATGCACCAGGTTGTCTGCGGTGATGGCACCGATGTCCGGCACTGCGGTAAGTTCCTCCGCCGTGGCCGCCATCAGCGCGTCCAACGTCTGAAAATGACGGGCCAACACTTTCGCTGCCTTGGCGCCCACTTGGCGAATCCCAAAGGCATAGAGAAGGCGGCTCAAGTCATTGGATTTACTCCCTTCGATGGCCCGCAGCAGGTTGTCGGTGGACTTGTCGCCCATGCGCTCCAGCGCCTCCACCTTCTCCCGCGCGAGGCTGTAGAGATCTGCCGCCGAGCGCACCAGGCCTGCGGCGATAAGCTGCTCAACAATGGCGCTGCCCAGGCCGTCGATGTCCATGGCATCTCGCGAGACAAAGTGGGCAAGATTGCGGCTCAGCTGCGCCGGACACTCGGCGCCGGTACAGCGTACCGCCGCGCCGTCCTCGTCCCGCGCCACCGCCGCACCGCATACCGGGCAGATCGGAGGCAGAAAATAGGGCTCCGCCTCCGCAGGGCGGCGGGACTTATCCACCTCCAAGATCTCCGGAATAATCTCACCGGCCTTGCGAATCCGCACAGTATCGCCGATACGGATGTCTTTTTCGGAAATAAAATCCTGGTTATGAAGGGTGGCGCTGGTCACTGTGGTGCCTGCCAGGCGCACTGGGGCTACCACGGCCTTTGGCGTCAGGACACCGGTGCGGCCCACCTGCACCACAATGTCCTCCACCACTGTCTCCTTGATCTCCGGGGGATATTTGAATGCGGCAGCCCAGCGGGGAAACTTTGCGGTGCTCCCCAGGCGCTCCCGTGCCGCCAGATCGTTGACCTTGACCACGGCGCCGTCGATCTCATAAGCCAGTTCACCCCGGCTCTCACCGATGCGTGTAATTTCCCGCTGGGCGCCTTCGGCATCGCGGCACAGCGCGTAAGGTATCACTTTGAAGTGGAGCTGACGCAGGTAGTCCAGCGTCTGACTGTGGGTTTCAAAGGTAATCCCCTCAGCTAGCTGCAAATTGAATACCAGAATATCCAGCTGCCGGGATGCAGCGATCTTAGGATCGAGCTGCCGCAGCGAGCCCGCGGCCAGATTGCGAGGATTGGCATAGAGGGGCTCTCCCCGCTCCTCCCGCTGCTGGTTGAGCGCAAGGAACACGCCCTTGGGCATAAACACCTCACCCCGGACAATGAGCCGTCGAGGCGCATCGGCGAGCCGGAGGGGAATGGAACGGATGGTTTTGAGATTCTCTGTCACATCCTCACCCACCAAACCGTCGCCACGGGTGGCACCGCGGACAAAGACACCATCGCGATACTCCAGCGCCACAGATAATCCGTCCACCTTGGGTTCCACGGTATAGACCGGATCAGAGAGGCTCTGGCGCAATCCCCCTTCAAACGCCGCAAGCTCTTCAAAGGAAAAGACATCCTGGAGGCTTTCCAAAGGGACTACATGGTGCACCTCGGCAAACTGGCTCAGCGGCGCGCCGCCCACCCGCCGGGTAGGTGAAGTGGGCAGAGCATATTGGGGGTACGCCTGTTCCAATTCCTCCAGCTCTCTGAGCTTTTTGTCGTATTCATAATCCTCCATCTCCGGTTGATCCAGGACATAGTAGAGATAACTGTGGTGTTCCAGCTCCTTGGTGAGCGCTTCTATCCGTTCTTTGGGCTCCATGGCCGCCTCCTATTCCGTTCCCGTTGTGACATCCACATAGCTTCCGGGAACTGTGCCGACGATCACCGTCTCTGCTACCACCACCGTGGACTTGACCGTCACATCCTCGGTGCCCACCGGTGTGAGAATGGTCATGGTAATGGTGACCTCCATGTCAATTCGATGGGCTGTCTGGTTGATGCCGGCTTCAGAGAAGGAGTTTCGGAACGACGCATCCGCGGTACTCACAGACATCACCTTCACCGGCAGCTTTGGCCCCGTACCGGAGAAAAACTCCGGGAGGATAAGGCTGCCCAGAGGCAGTCCCACCTCGTTGATGTCGAGATCCAAAAGCAGTTCGTCAACCATGGAAAGGATTTGCGTTTTGAGTCGGTTGATCTCGTTGATATTGGTTTTCAGCGCCGTGACAGCGCCGTTTCTGTCCTTCTCCAGAAAGACAATGGTATCATAATCGATGTTTTCATTTTGAAGCTGCGTCTCGATGGCCTCATTGATGATGTATGACGCCCGGTTGGCCACCCGCGTCTTAGCCAACTCCTGCACCACCGGAGCAACCGTCAGACGGGTAAAGAGCAAGAAACCCACAACCAGGGCAAAAAGCGTCACCAGCAGCAGCCGCCGGCGGCTTCGTCTGTTCCAGCGCATCGCGCCACCTCCCCTGGCACTGTATGCCACGGGGCAGCCAGTTATGTCCGGCGCTACAGCTTCTCCATGTGGGCAGAGGCAGCGTTGGCCATCAGCCGGCGAGTGCCGCTCTCATCAAAAGCGATTTCCAAAAGAGCGTCATTTCCCATGGGCAGCACTGAGAGCACCATACCCAGGCCAAAAGCACGGTGGCGCACCATGTCGCCCTTGGCAAAGTTTGTCCGGGCTTTTTGGGGCCGGGCACCTAGGCTGGAGTAGTCGCGGCGCTTTTCCGCTCCTCGCCCCTCCACCGGCGACCGACCGACAAAGTCGCCGTAGAGGCTGGGTCGTTGAGGCTCATAGGCCGGTCGGGGCTTGGCCACGGGGTTGTCCACACAGTCTTCGGGCAGTTCACTGAGGAACCGCGAAGGTCTGCCATAAGTGGTGTGGCCGTAGAGCATGCGCTGGCGCGTATAGGTGATCGTCAGCGTCAGCTTAGCCCGTGTAATGGCCACATAGCAAAGCCGCCGCTCCTCCTCCAGCTCTTCGGCGCTGGTCGTGGCTCGAGACGAGGGGAAAAGTCCCTCCTCCAAGCCTACGAGAAAGACATGGTCAAATTCCAAACCTTTGGCGCTATGCATCGTCATCAGCACCACAGCCTCCGAGGCCGGATCGTACTGATCCAAGTCGGTGTAAAGAGCGATCTCCTCAAGAAACCCCGAGAGGGTGGGTGCGTCGCTGTTCTCCACGTAGCTCACGATGCTCGACTTAAGTTCACGGACGTTCTCCAGCCGAGTGCGGCTTTCCACATCGTCCTTGGCCTCCAGCATAGCCTGGTACCCGGTACGCTGGAGCACCTCCTCGTAGAAGTCCGGCAGGGACAGCGTGTCAAGCAGCTCCGCCAAGTCCTCGATGAGCGCACTGAAGGCGCCAAGCTTGCCGGCCACCTTCTCCAGGGGACCATAGTCCCCAGCGCAGGCAACCACAGAGTACAGGCACATCTCCTCGGCGGCTGCCAGACGGTTCACTGTCTCCAGCGTCTTGGTTCCGATCCCCCGGGGCGGCAAATTGATAATCCGCCGCAATCTCAAATCGTCGCTGCGGTTGTTGATCAGGCAGAGGTAGGCCAGCATATCCTTAACTTCAGCTCGATCAAAGAAGCGCGTACCGCCCACGATGCGATAGGGAATCCCGTTTCGCTGGAAGGCGCGCTCCAGGGCGTTGGACTGGGCGTTGGTGCGATACAATACGGCGATATTCTCAAAGCGCTTGCCCTGGGAGAGCCGAAAGATCTGACTGGCCACAAAGGAGGCCTCATCGGTCTCCGAACCGGTCTGGCGCAGGAGGATCTTGCTGCCGGCGGCGTTCTGCGTCCAGAGCGTCTTACCTTTGCGGCCGCGGTTGTGGGAGATAACGGCATTGGCAGCCTTCAAAATAGCCTTGGTGGAACGGTAGTTCTGCTCCAGTCGGATGACCTGGGCCGCAGGATACTGCTCTTCAAAGCTGAGAATATTCTCAATGGTGGCACCACGGAAACGGTAGATGCTCTGATCGTCGTCACCCACCACACAGATATTTTCATACCCCCCCGCCAGCAGCGAGGCCAGCAGATATTGCAGGTGGTTTGTGTCCTGATACTCGTCAATGAGGACATAGCGGAACTTCCGCTGATAAAAGCTGCGCACCTCTTCAAACTGCTGCAAAAGCTCCACAGTGCGCAGGATAATATCGTCAAAATCCAAGGCATTTGCCTCAATAAGCTGTCGCTGGTAACGGTCATAGGCCTCTGCGGCGCGCTCCATACGGAAGTCCCCGGAAGTGGCCGCCACGGCAGCGAAATCCTCCGGTGACTGCATTTTGTCCTTGGCGCGGCTGATGAGGTTGAGAAACAGCCGCGGCGGAAAGGACTTCTCATCCAGCTGCATTTCCCGAAGGATGTCCTTCATCACCCGCTCGGAATCGGCAGTATCGTAGATGGTAAAACTATTGGTATAACCCAATCGATGGATGTCCCGGCGGAGAATGCGGCAGCAAGCTGCGTGAAAGGTCATGGCCCATACATCCGCCGCACTGTCACCCAGCATATGGGCCAGGCGATCCTTGAGCTCGTTGGCAGCTTTATTGGTAAACGTAATGGCAATGATGTTCCAGGGGTGCGCAGGCTCCAATGCGCAGAGCACTTCGGCCTGGGGGCGGGCCTCCTCGGTGGGGGCAGTCAGATAGGCTTCCAGCCAATCCACATCCGCCTCTGTGATTTCCGGCGGAATCTCGTCGGAATCCGAAGCGCGGCCAAAGGTCATCAGGTTGACAATGCGATGGATGAGCACGGTCGTCTTGCCGCTGCCTGCGCCCGCCAAAAGAAGCAGCGGCCCGTGTGTGGTAAGCACGGCGCGCCGCTGCATATCGTTGAGAGTTTCAAACCGCCGGGCAATCACGGCTCGGCGGGCAGCGAGAAAACGCTGCCGGGTATCCTCGTTCATGGCTTCACCTGTCTATCCTGTGATGCCCCTATTTTAGTACATTTTTCGTCGTTTGTCACGCGATAGTTTCGGAAAACACTTCCCCTCTTAAAAATACGATCTGAGCGCCTGGAGGGCCTTCTTTTCGATCCTGCTCACCTGCACCTGAGAGACGCCCAAAATCCGAGCCACCTTCTCCTGGGTAAGGCCGCGAAAATATCTCAATCCAATGACTGTTCGCTCCCGCTCACCCAGCTGGTTGATGGCCTCCCTGAGGGCAATCCGCTCAATAAGCGTCTCCTCCATGGCTCCATCGGTAAGTACATGCTCCAGCGTGAAGCCCTCTTCTCCGCACTGGCGCTGGATAGATTCAGTTGAGGCCGTGGCCATCTCGGCGGCAGCAATTTCCTCCGGCGGAAGGCCCGTCGCCTCGGAGAGTTCGGAAAGCGTCGGCTCACGGCAGAGAGAAGCCGTAAGACGGGTACGCGTCATTTTGATGGAGGTGGCGCGCTCCTTAATGGATCGGCTCACCTTCACCGTACCGTCGTCCCGGAGAAAGCGTCGGATCTCTCCGGCGATCTTCGGCACGGCATAGGTAGAAAACTGCGTGCCATAGGCAAGGTCAAAGCCATCAATGGCCTTGAGAAACCCCAGACATCCCAGCTGGTAGAGATCATCCGGGTCAACACCCCGTCCGAAAAACCGCCGGGCAATTGACCACACCAGACCTGCATTTTCCACCACCAGCTGCTCCCTGGCCTCTCTGTCTCCCGCCTGGGCCCGGCGCAGGAGTTCTTCCAGCGTAGCGCTCAAGACTGGCCCCCGCGCTTTTGAATCTTGCGCTTCATATGTACCGTAGTGCCTCGGCCGGGTCGGGAAGTCACTTTGAGCTCGTTCATAAAGCTCTCCATAATGGTAAAGCCCATGCCGCTGCGCTCGGCGCCGCCGGTGGTGAACATGGGCTGCAAGGCCTGCTCCACGTTTTCGATCCCGCGTCCCTTGTCCCGCACCACGATGTCCAGGACATTGCCCGCGAGAATGCGGCAACGAAGTGTGATGGTGCCGATGGTGTCGGGGTAGCCGTGGACGATGGCGTTGGTCACCGCTTCGGAAACGGCCGTCTTGATATCCCCCAGTTCGTCGAGGGTGGGATCGAGTTGGGCAGCAAAGCAAGCCGCCGCAGCCCGGGCAAAGGATTCGTTGATGGACTTGCTGGGAAATTCCAGCACCATCTGGTTTTCACATTTCATGGCTGAGTTCTCTCCCTTCCAGCTTTACAATTCGGTCAATTCCTGCGGCCCGGAGCACCTTCTCCGGTTGAGGCGGCACCTTGGTCAGGTGCAGCCGCCCGCCCAGCTCATTCATCCGCCGAAGCGTATGAATCACCACAGCAATGCCGCTGGAATCCATAAACGGCACGGCGCGAAAGTCGAGAATGCAGAGCGTCGGCATATACTGATCGATTTTTTCTTCCACCATACGCAGTGTCGCTTTGGCGCCGTGGTGATCGATTTCTCCGCTTAGCGCGATGGTCAGCTGCTTGTCCTGCAAAAAACTGGTGATCTGCATTGTATCCCTCCCAAATGCAAAAATAGACACGCACGGATGGCTCCATGCGTGTCTATTATAAAAGAAAGGTTGGAAATTTGCCGTCGAATAGCTGTAGACAGCTTTATTTCTTTAGTCTGGCTTCACTGTCGCGCAGCTGCTGAAGAAGATTCTCAGCCTTGGCGAGTTTATCCCGTTCCGCTTGCACCACACTCTCAGGGGCACGGGAAACAAAGTTCTCATTGCCCAGTTTGCCCTTGAGTCCAGCGATGTTCTTTTCAGCCTTCTCGATCTCCTTGGCAAGGCGCTGAAGCTCTTTCTCCACGTCTACCAGCTCGTTCATGGGCATATAGAGCGCGGCGTCGGCAGTAACCGCGCTGACCATGTCGGCATGGCCTTCGGGAGCCGTTTGCAGAACGGTGACCTCACTGGCATAAGCAAGACGGGTGATGAAGGCGGTTCCCTGGCGGAAGATGTCGCCCTTGTCGCTGACCACATAGAGGTGGCTCTTGCGAGACGGCGGCACGTTGAGATCGGCTCTGCGGGCACGGACAGCACGAATGGCATTCATCACGCTCTCCATGGCAGTTTCCTCTTTCGGGAAGTCCAATGCCTCATTGTAGGTCGGCCACTGGGCTTTCATCAGGAAATCCCCTTCGTGGGGAATAGCCTGCCAGATCTCTTCCGTGATGAAGGGCATAAAGGGATGCAGCAGCCGCAAAATCTGATCAAGTACGTAGACCAGCACCTGCTGGGCCACGGTCTTGCTCTCTTCGTTTTCGCTGTAGAGACGGGCTTTGGTGAGCTCAATATACCAATCGCAGTAGGTGTCCCAGATGAAGTCATAGACCTTGGCCGAAGCCACGCCCAGCTCATAACTGTCGAGGTTCTCCGTGACCTCGCGCACCAGGGTATTGAGCCGTGAGAGCACCCACTTATCCTCGATCTCCAGCTTACTTGCCTCGGGCAGCTGCGCCTTGTCGATGGTCAGGTTCATCAGTACATAGCGGCTGGCATTCCAGATCTTGTTGGCAAAGTTGCGCATCGCTTCGCATTTCTCCACATAGAAGCGCATATCGTTACCGGGACTATTGCCGGTGATGAGGTTGAAGCGCAGGGCGTCGGCGCCGTACTTCTCGGCCATCTCCAGAGGATCGATGCCGTTTCCCAGAGACTTGGACATCTTGCGGCCCTTGTCGTCTCGCACCAGACCGTGGATAAACACCGTATGGAAGGGCTCTTTTTTCATCTGCTCCATACCGGAGAAAATCATCCGGGCCACCCAGAAGAAGATGATATCATAGCCGGTGACCATGACGCTGGTAGGATACCAGTATGCGAGATCCTTTGTCTCCTCCGGCCAGCCCAGGGTCGAGAAGGGCCAGAGCGCCGAAGAGAACCAGGTGTCCAGCACATCCTCCTCCCGCGTCAGGTGGGTCGAACCACACTTGGCGCAAACTGTGGGATCCTCCCGGGAGACGTTGATGTGGCCGCAGTCATCACAGTACCACGCGGGAATCTGATGCCCCCACCACAGCTGGCGGGAGATGCACCAGTCGTGAACGTTTTCCATCCAGTTGGTGTAGGTCTTGGTGAAGCGCTCAGGGACGAACTTAATCCGACCGTCCTTGACCACCTCCAGCGCCGCTTTGGCCAGGGGCTCCATCTTCACGAACCACTGCGCGGAGATGAGCGGCTCCACGTCGTTGTGACAACGATAGCAGGCACCCACATTATGGGAGTAGTCCTCCACCTTTTCCAAAAGGCCCAGGGCCTCCAGATCGGCCACCACAGCCTTGCGGCACTCATAGCGATCCATGCCGCAGTACTTGCCGCCGTTTTCATTGATGGTGCCGTCGTCATTGAGGACGCGGATGGTGGCGAGGTTATGTCTGAGGCCAACCTCAAAGTCGTTGGGGTCATGGGCGGGCGTCATCTTCACACAGCCGGTGCCGAAGTCCATCTCTACGTATTCGTCGGCCACAATGGGGATTTCCCGATTCATCAGAGGAAGAATGCAGGTCTTACCCACCAGATCCCTGTAGCGCGCGTCGGCGGGGTTCACAGCCACGCCGGTGTCGCCCATCATCGTCTCAGGGCGGGTGGTGGCCACCACCAGATACTTGCCGGAACCATCGGAGAGCGGATAGCGCAGATGCCAGAGGTGGCCGGGCTTGTCGGAATATTCCACCTCGGCGTCGGATAGAGCCGTCAGGCAGTGGGGGCACCAGTTGATAATGCGGCTGCCTTTATAGATGAGTCCCTTGTCGTAGAGCTCGCAGAAGGTCTCCCGGACGGCCTTGGAGCAGCCCTCGTCCATGGTGAAGCGGCTGCGGCT
>CALXCW010000038.1 GCA_944386905.1 uncultured Oscillospiraceae bacterium | reverse complement strand
GTCAACGCCAAAAGCTCTCCTTCACGGATTCCGCACCAGTAGAGCATTTCGAACGCGTAAAAAGACAATGGCTTGTCCATCATGGCCTCAGAGAATTTTAAGTACTGTTCCTTTGTCCAGAATTTCATTTCGCGGTTCTTGCTCTTTCCCATACTGCCGGCCTTTTTGCAGGGGTTCTCGCGGAGATTGTAGTACCGCACTGCGTGGTTAAAGATGGCACTGAGTTGATTGTGAACTGTCTTGAGGTACACCGGTGAATAAGGTTTCCCTTGCTCATCCTTGTGTCTGAGCATCTCATTTTGCCAGGTGATAATCTGCTGGGCGGTGATACTGCACATTTTGAGCTTTGCAAAGTACGGCAGCAGTTTCGATCGGATGATGTGGTCTTTGGTAGCCCAGGTGTTTTCCTTAAGCCGAGTTTTCATATCTGCCGTGTAGAGATCCACGAAGCTCTTAAAGGTCATGTCCAGATCGGCGCTGGCCTTGTTGAGCTGTTCGCGTTCCCAGGTCTGTGCCTCCCGTTTTGTCTTGAATCCGCGCTTTTGCGTTTGCTTGCGTTCTCCGTTCCAGTCGGTATAGCGATAGACCGCGCGCCAGGTATTGGTCTTTTCTTCTTTGTAAACTGCCATTAGCTCTCCCTCCTCTCTGTTTTACCGTAGCAGAACTTCTCCATAAAGAAATTCCGGTTGACCCGACCGGAGATGGTCAGATACCCTTTTTCCTTCAGCTCTTCGTTGAGCTTGTGGATTACTTTGTACGCATGGGATTTTGAGATGCCTAGTTCCTGCGCGACCTCTTCCACACGCATAAAGTTTTGGTTGTATACCATAAATTTCCTCCCTTCCACGAGATTTTTTGATGTTTGGTTGCTGGATGGATAACTGCTCTTTCAAATATCATTTTGTGTCCTGAATTGATATCTTCATGTTTTAAAAATTTAAGCGTATTTGCTTAGTAATATAAGTATACTATACATATTTGCTTTGGTCAAGCGCTTTACGCAAGAAATATTAAACAAAATTATTTAGATTTCCTTGACGTTCCTAAGCAGATATGCTATTATTAGAAAAATAACAGATGGGAGCTGAAGGTATGGCGATTGGGGAGCGTATTCACTTTTTCCGCCTCCTGCGGGGGATGACGCAAAAATATCTAGGTATGGCTGTTGGCTTTCCGGAAAAGTCTGCCGATGTGCGCCTGGCACAATATGAAACAGGGACACGAACTCCGAAATCTGAGTTGACCACAGCACTGGCGCAGGTTCTGGATGTCTCACCTCATGCTCTGACTGTGCCGGATATCGACTCCTATGTGGGGCTGATGCACACCCTGTTTACCCTGGAGGATAACTACGGGCTCAAGATCAGCGAGATGGATGGAGAAGTCTGCCTGACGGTCGATGTACGGAAGAACAAGGACGCTGCCCAGCTGCATGAGATGCTTTGCTCCTGGCGGCAGGCCGCTGCCATGCTGGAGGCGGGTGAAATTTCCAAAGAGGACTACGACAAGTGGCGCTATCATTACCCGGAGTTTGATACGACACAAATATGGGCAAAAATTCCGACACAGGATTCGGTTAACGGTTAGGTGGAATACAAAATGAACAAGTATGTTTTTTCTCTTGGAGAATTTAGTGGAAGTAATTTCCTTGAGCTACGAAAAGATTGCGAGATCACAGATCATAAGTTAACAAGACCTGATTCCTTATATGTAATGGATGATGCTTTCTATTTCTTCTTAGAGGCACTATTTTGTGAAGTTGTTGAGAATTTTGACATGTTTGATGACACGTACATTTTAAAATCTCAATGGAAAAACATCATGAAGCTCAACCTAACAGAATTTTTTGATCCCAACGAATTAAGTATTGTTAGGAAAATTCTATCGGATATAAACGACTGGGTCGAAACTCACATCGACGATGCAAGCGGATTTAGTGTTATTGGTGT
This sequence comes from uncultured Oscillospiraceae bacterium, assembly GCA_944386905.1. Lineage (GTDB taxonomy): Bacteria > Bacillota > Clostridia > Oscillospirales > Oscillospiraceae > Avoscillospira. The sequence goes on along the minus strand of CALXCW010000038.1, from coordinate 10,319 downwards.
ATGAGTCAGCTAAGTCAAGGCCACTGACATAGCCGGTGTTCCCAAAATTATCAAAAAGAGAGCTAACTGACTAATCAAAATCAGTTAGCTCTCTTTTTGATGAATAATGAAAAAATGTTGCCAAATCGTTGCCACGAACTATCTCAGTGCGGCGGGAAGCTAGTATTTGCAAGGCCTCCCGTGCGCGGTGGGATTATTCGTATTCAATGGTTGCCGGAGGCTTACTCGTGATATCAAAGAGCACACGGTTGACGTGGGGAACTTCATTGACAATTCGCACCGATACCTTGTCCAGCACTTCATAGGGGATTCTCGTCCAATCGGCGGTCATAAAGTCGCTGGTGGTCACGCTGCGAAGAGCAATGGCATAGTCATACGTCCGGCCGTCGCCCATGACGCCGACGGAACGCATATTGGTCAGCGCCGCAAAATACTGGTTCATCGTGCCCTCCAGACCCGCGCGGGCGATTTCCTCGCGGAAAATCGCATCGGCATCCCGGAGCATATCCAGCTTTTCTTTCGTCAGATCCCCAATGACGCGGATGGCCAGGCCGGGGCCCGGGAAGGGCTGGCGCATGACCAGATACTCAGGCAAGCCCAACTCTCGGCCAAGCTGACGCACCTCGTCCTTGAAGAGCTGCCGCAACGGCTCCACAATCTCCTTGAAGTCCACATAGTCGGGCAGTCCTCCCACATTGTGGTGGCTCTTAATCACTGCGGCCTCGCCGGTGCCGGACTCCACCACGTCGGGGTAAATGGTGCCCTGGGCCAGGAAGTCCACGGCGCCGATCTTCTTGGCCTCTTCCTCAAAGACGCGGATGAACTCCTCGCCAATGATCTTGCGCTTGCGCTCCGGTTCGCTGACTCCGGCCAGTTTGATTAAAAACCGGGTTTCAGCATTGACGCGGATAAACTTAAACTTCCACTTGGCGAAGGCCTGCTCCACCTCGTCGCCCTCATTCTTGCGCATCAAGCCGTGATCGACGAACACGCAGGTGAGCTGTTCGCCCACCGCCTCGGCCAAAAGGGCCGCGGCAACGGAGCTGTCCACACCGCCGGACAGCGCCAAGAGTACCTTGCCGTTGCCGATCTTTTCCCGCAGCGCCGCAATGGCCTGGCGCATATAGTTGCCCATCGTCCAGCTACCGGTGCAACCGCAGACCTCATAGAGGAAATTGCGGATCATGTCCACGCCGTGCTGGGTGTGATTGACCTCGGGATGGAACTGCACGCCGTAGAAGCCCCGCGCTTCGTCGGCGATGGCGCCGTTGGGACAGTGATCGGTGTGGGCTGTGAGAGAGAAGCCGTCCGGCACTTTTGCCATATAGTCGCCGTGGCTCATCCAGGTAATGCCCTCGGCAGGCAGGCCGTGGAAGAGCTTACAGCCGGTGTCGAAATACGTTTCGGTCTTGCCATATTCCCGGGCCGTGTCATCCTGCGCGGGCACCACCGCGCCGCCCAGATTTTGCGCCATCAGCTGGCATCCATAGCAAATGCCCAGGATGGGCAGACCCAGCCGGAAAATCTCCGGGTCAACCTGCGGGGAGCCGGTCTCATAGACGCTGTTGGGGCCGCCGGTGAAGATAAAGCCCTTGGGATTGAGCTTTCTGAGCTCCTGCAGCGGCGTGGTGTAGGGCTTGATCTCACAATAAACGTTGCACTCTCTCACCCGGCGGGCAATCAGCTGATTGTACTGACCGCCGAAATCCAGGACAATAATCGTTTCCATGGTTTAATTCTCGCGGAAAACAAATCCGTGCTCGTCGGCGCTGTCAATGATCGCCAGAGATTGAATGTTAATCCCGGCTTCGCGGAGGCGGTCGCCGCCGTGCTGGAAGCCTTTTTCCACCGCAATGCCAATGCCGATGAGCTCGGCGCCGGCTTCTTTGACGATGTCGCACAGGCCGCGCATGGCTTCGCCGTTGGCCATAAAGTCATCGACGATCAGCACCTTGTCCGAAGCGCTGATCCAATCCTTGGAGACCAGAAGCGTCACTTTTTTCTTATATGTATAGGAAAAAATGTCGCTCTGATAGAGGCCGCCTTCGATGTTGTCGCTCTTGGCCTTCTTGGCAAACACCATGGGAACGCCCAGAGCCATGGCACACACGGTGGCAAGGGCGATACCGCTGGCCTCAGCGGTGAGCACCAGGGTGATTCCGCTGGTGTCGAAACGCTTTTTGAACTCCTCGGCAATCTGCTTCATAAGCTCCGTGTCCACACGGTGGTTGAGGAAACCGTCCACCTTTACGATATTGCCCGGAAGGATTTTTCCCTCTTCCATGATGCGCTTTTTTAAAAGCTCCATGTTTTCTCCGCCTTTCGCAAAGATTATGATACTATCTATTATGCAGGAGCCGTGTCGAAAAAGCAACTGGAAATGGCGGAAAGTTTTCGAAAGCAGCCGCGGGAAAAATTGTGCGTTTTGCTCTCAAGCAAAGAGTCCCGCCACCGCGAACCACACCACCGGCACCACCATCGCCGGGAGCATATTTCCCACCTTGATTCTACTGGGTGACAGGCCGAGAATGTTTATCCCCGTGCCGATGAGCAGTACACCGCCCACTGCGCTCATCTCCGTCACCACCGGCGCAGAGAGGAAAGGCTCGACAAAGGCCGCCACCAGCGTCAGCGCGCCCTGGTAGACAAGCACCGTCGCTCCGGAAAACAAAACGCCCAGACCCATGGTGGCTGCGAAGGTCACAGCCATTACGCCATCCAGCGCCGACTTGGCAAAAATCGTCTGATAGTCCCCCCGAAGCCCCGCGTCGAAGCTGCCCATAATGGCCATAGAGCCCACACAGAATAAGAGGCTCGCCGTAACAAAGCCCTCGGTAAACCGGCTGCCGCCGTGGCGACCCAGGCGGGCCTTGAGAAAGTCGCCCAAGGCATCCAGCCGCGCCTCGATGCGCAGCAGCTCTCCCGCTATGGTGCCAAACACCACCGATAGGATGACAATTAAGATGTTGGACGTCTCCACCGCGCTGGTGATCCCGATGACCACGACACAGATCCCCAGCCCCGACACCAGCGTGGCAGTGTGACGTTCCTGGAGGCGTCCGCCGAACAAAAGTCCCAGCGCGCCGCCCAGAATCACCACCACCGCGTTTACAACCGCCGCAATCACGCACATTCCTCCCCTAGGCTGAACCCTTCAACCGGCTTTTCTAGCCGCGGCTGCACTTCTCCGCATCAATGGCCAAGACGACCATCACAGCGCTGAGCGCATTCACCGGCAAATCCACATCGATGACGTAGGTATCGCTGAAGTGCAGCAGCTCTTTGGAGATCCGTGCCACCGTTCTGCCTTCGGCATCGAGGATCTCATAATCCCACTCCATCCAGTTTCCGTCTACACTCCAGCCGTTGAAGTCGAGGGTGAAGGACGGGCGGAAAAATGTAAATTCCTTGCGGACACAGCCCACGTAGTCCTGACCGTAATAGAGTTCAAACTGGGGCAAAAACGTCAAAACCCGTTCCTTGACCATGGCCAGATACGCGCCGGAGGCATCAAGAATATTCAGCTTATGCCCCCAGCTCAGCTGACCCTCCACAGTGAACACAGTCCGGCCCTCCTCATCGTAGATGTCGTAGCTGTCAAACCAGGAAAAAACCCTCTGGCGAAACAACAGGCGCATATTGCTTTCCTCCTTTGCATATTTCGTGTTCATCATAGTCGAATTGGTGGGAAAAGTCAATGGGCCCGCCAAGCATGGCAAGCCCACCAAAATTATTGTAGCACAGATTTTCACATTTGAAAAGTAAAAGTTTTTCTGCTGTTTTCGTATAAAATGCGAATTTACAGATCCCAGTATATCCTGTATAGTAAAACCATCCCAAGAAACCCCAGCATTCAGAAATTGGGATATCCGAATTTACCTATAGAAAGGACTGATTCCAATGTACTATTTGGCAGACGACCCGCAGTATTTTGAAAGGAATGAGTCCCATGTTCTGATCTGATTTCAGGCCAGGCATCTACCACGAGTTCGGATCCGTGTTCCGCATTCCCTATTATCCCAGGTATAGAATGCAGGCTTGATCGATTAGATACTGGCTCATATGAGCTGTTCCTGATTTTACGACCATATCCATTTTCAGCGAAATCCCATTTTTCCGACCCCAGGGAAAACCACTCGCGCCGCAAAATCCTTTGAAAAGCGGCAAAGCGTCAGGCTCCCATGGGCTATGTTGTTCGGAAGATATCCGGTTTCCCCGGCAGTCAAGAAGAACTCCTTTCTCCTCTTCTGCCGCAATGGATCATTGGTTATCAGTGTATTCCGGGAGCGTCTCTACCCAATGCCCATTGCGGCAGTTCTCAAGAGTCAATCAATTCGGCATCTTTTGAACATCCTTCGACTGATCGCACATCCACCGCCCTGACTTGGCAAAAATCCAAGCGAGATTTCACCGAGAAATCCCCTTGTATCGTTCCCCCGCCGTCCCAGGTATGGGAAATAGCCAGATACCATCGTGAATCCAAACCGTTTTCATGGTCGTATTTCAGGAACCGGCAGCGTGCAGCAATCCTCGAAGTTTCTACAAAAGATCTCCAGATTCCCTTGAACCCGCAAAATATTGGCATCCTATCGATCCTTTTCTCAAGAATTGAAGAAAGAGCGCATCCCAGTTATTCTTTCTAATATCTCCTTTTGAGGTTTTTTTCATAGAAGTGTTGGAAGAATAGAAACAGAATATATGGTGACAGCAGCCCCTCGGCAATTGCCGGGGGGCTTAGCTTATGCACAAAATCTTGTGGCGTTTGAAAAATAATCCTTGCAATATGGCAGAAGATGTGGTATCATACCTTGGCATGATGAATGAAACTGCCGTTTTGTGACAATCGGTCAATTCTTCCTTCATGCGCCAAAACCTACTATATGGGGCTCTCCCCTGATCTTTTATGAAAGAGGTGAACAGCATGAAGGAAGGCATCCATCCCAATTATCAGCACACCACCATTCGTTGTGCCTGCGGCGAAGTGATCGAGACCGGTTCCACCAAGAAGGATATTCGCGTCGAAATCTGCTCCAAGTGTCACCCTTTCTATACCGGCAAGCAGAAGCTGGTTGACACGGGTGGACGTGTGGATCGTTTCAACAAGAAATACGGCCTGAAGTAATCACCTGCGCCCGCACCGAATTGGTGCGGGCGTTTTTCCTATTTTCGCGAAATTTGGAGGATGTATGCAGGTTTACGAGAAACCCACCCTGGAAAAAGCCGTGCTGGCCGGCCTGGACGCCGAGGTCTTTGACCGCGCTGAGACGGCCACCGACGAAACCCTGGACGAGCTGGAGGCCCTGCTGGAGACGGCGGGCGGCGCGTGCGCGGCCAAGGTGCTCCAGCACCGCCCCGCTCCCGACCCCCACAGCTTCTTCGGCGAAGGAAAAGTCGATGAGATCCGCGCCCTCGTCGAGACCACCGAGGCCACCATGCTCATCTGTGACAATGACCTCACCCCTTCGCAGATCCGCACGCTGGAAGAGCTCACCCACGCCACTGTCCTCGACCGCAGCGCTCTGATCTTGGACATCTTCGCCCAGCGGGCCAAGACCAAAGAGGGCCGACTTCAGGTGGAGCTGGCGCAATATCAGTACCTTCTGCCCAAGCTCTCGGGCATGGGAAAGAGCATGTCCCGTCTCGGCGGCGGCATCGGTACTCGCGGCCCCGGCGAAACAAAGCTGGAGACCGACCGGCGCCACATTCGAAGCCGCATTGCCCGGCTCCAGGCCGACCTCAAGGAGGTGCGGCAGGTGCGGGCTGTACAGCGGGAGCGGCGGATCAAAAACGCCGTGCCGGTGGTGGCCATTGTGGGCTACACCAACGCAGGCAAGTCCACCCTTTTGAACAAACTCACCGACGCGGGAATCCCCGCCAATAACCGCCTCTTCGACACCCTGGACACCACGACCCGCCAGCTGGAGGTGTCGGATACCCTGACCGTGCTTCTCTCGGACACTGTTGGCTTCATCGCCAAGCTCCCCCACCATCTGGTTGAGGCCTTTCAGGCCACACTGGAAGAACTTCAGTATGCAGATCTTCTCCTTCACGTCATCGACGCCGGCGATCCGGAGCGGGAGGCCCACATCGCCGTGGTGGACAAGCTCATCACCCAGCTGGCCAAGCCGGGCACGCCAGTGCTCCGGTGCTACAACAAGTGCGACACCGTGGCGCCGGACGACCTGCCCCGGGAGCGAGACTCCATCTCCATCTCCGCCAAGACCGGTGAGAATCTCCCGGCACTGTTGCAGGCCATAGAGCGGCAGCTGGGCGCGCAGCGTATCACCTGCACCTACCTACTCCCCTACTCCATGGGCGGCATGGTACAGACGCTCCACGAACAGGCCAAGGTGTTGGGCGTGGAGTACACTTCCGAAGGCATCGCCATCACGGCCAACTGCGACCTGCCCCTCCACGGCAGGCTCCGGGACTACGTCCGGGAGATGCCGTGATGGAGGAGTACATCATTCCCACCCGGGACGCGGTGGAGGAATTTGTAGAAAAGCGCTCACGGTTTATCGGCCATATCTGGGTCACGCCCACCGAGGAGGAGGCCGTCGCCCGGATCAAGGAGATGCGGGAAAAGCACTATGATGCCAGCCATAATGTCTATGCCTACATCATCCACCACGGCCCCACCCGCTTCTCCGACGACGGAGAGCCCGGCGGCACCGCCGGCATGCCCACGCTCCAAGTTTTGCAGCGCGAGGGCCTGGAGGACGTGTGCTGTGTGGTGACGCGGTACTTCGGCGGGATTCTACTGGGCGCCGGCGGCCTGGTGCGGGCCTATGCCCACGGCGCCAAGTCGGCCGTGGACGCGGCGGGAAAGTCTGTCAAGCGCGTCTGGGACGTGCTGTATCTCCCCATCCCCTACAGTTGGTACGAGCGCATCCGTCTGGAGGTCAAGGCCTTCGGCGGCATCATCCGCGACACCCAGTTCGGCGCCGACGTGGAGCTGGAGGTGTTAACTCCCCAGAGCCAGACGCAGGACTTCCTTGCCCGGATCATCGACCTCTCCGGCGGTACCCTGGAAGGGCTCATCGCCGCTCAGGAGTACCGGGCCTTCCCGTTAGAACCATAGCCCGGCAAGCCGCGCCGCTTGGATCGCACCGTTTTTCTTTCCACCGCAAAAAATTTTCGATTTCGTCAACCTTTTGCAACAATTTTTCGTGTATAATAGAAAATGGAATTTCGGGAAGGAGGTTTGCCATGTCCGTGCGGGAATTGCTCGAGCAGGAGGAGTACCGCCTTCTTGCCCCCGAGGCCCAGAAGGCCGCTGAAACCAAGGGCCGGGCCTACCAAGAGGAAGAGAGCGACGTGCGCACCTGCTATCAGCGCGACACCGACCGCATCGTCCACTCCAAGGCTTTTCGCCGTCTGATGCACAAGACCCAGGTCTTTTTGCAGCCCGAGGGCGATCATTACCGCACCCGCATGACCCACACCCTGGAAGTCAGCCGCATTGCCCGCACCATCGCCCGGGCACTACGGCTCAACGAGGATCTCACCGAAGCCGCCGCCCTGGGCCATGACCTGGGCCACACCCCCTTCGGCCACGCCGGAGAGGTGGCGCTCAGCGAGGTCATGGGCGTCGCCTTCCATCACAATGAACAATCCCTCCGGGTGATAGATCGGCTGGAAAAGGACGGCCAGGGTCTCAACCTCACCCACGAGGTGCGTATGGCCATCCTGGGCCACACCGGTCTGAGCATTCCCGAAACGCTGGAGGGCCAGATCGTCCGGGTCTCCGACCGAATCGCCTATATCAACCACGACATTGACGACGCCATCCGGGCAGGTATTCTCAGCGAGGCCGACATTCCCCGGGAAATCTCCCAGGTTTTGGGAGAGAGTCACCGGGAGCGCATCAACACGCTGGTAACCGATATGATCTCCCATACCGCCGAAACCGGCCAGCTGGGCATGCGGCCCGAGGTGAGCCAGGCCATGAATGCCCTTCGTAGCTTTCTTTTCGCCCGGGTCTATAAAAACCCGGTGGCCAAAGGCGAGGAATCCAAGGCCCGTGGAATCCTCCAGGCGCTGTACACCTATTATTCCAAGCATCCCGAGGCCCTGCCTCCCGACTTTATTCCGCAGCTGGATTTCGACGGCATCAGTCGGGTGATCTGTGACTACATCGCCGGCATGACCGACAAATACGCCGTCCATAAATACGAATCCATCTTCATCCCCGCCGCCTGGCACGTCCGCGGCTGATCCCATTGCGGAGAAAGGAGGCCTTTGCATGGCATTTCCCCCCTCTTTTTTGGATGATCTCACGGCGCGCAATCCCATCGAGGATGTGGTGGGGCAGTATGTAGCCCTGACCCGGCGCGGCAGCAATCTCTTTGGCCTCTGCCCGTTTCACGCGGAAAAAACTCCCTCCTTCTCTGTGGCGCCGGACAAGGGGATCTATTACTGTTTTGGCTGTCACAAGGGCGGCGGGCCGATCAATTTCATCATGGAAATTGAAAATCTTGACTATCCCGACGCCGTCCGCTTCCTGGCCAAACGCGCCGGAATGGAGGTACCCGAGGACGAAGCCTATCGCTCCACCTATCGCAAACAGGAACGATTGCGGGCACTGTGCAAGGAGGCCGCCCGGTTTTTCCGCGCGCAGCTCTTCTCCCCCGCCGGAAAAGAGGCCCAGCGCTATCTGGTGGGCCGCGGAATCTCCAGTCAGACTGTCTCCCGCTTCGGTCTTGGCTTTTCGCCCGATACCTGGTCGTCTCTTTTGGATACCATGGCGAAATCGGGGTATACCAAGGAGGAGCTCTATGACGCGGGACTCGTGCTGAAAAACCAAAAGGGCGGCTATTACGACCGTTTTCGCAACCGTCTGATGTTTCCCATCATTGACACCCGCGGCAACGTCATCGGCTTTGGCGGCCGCGTGCTGGATGATTCCAAGCCCAAGTACCTCAACTCCCCGGAGACAATCATTTTCAACAAGCGAAAGAACCTTTTCGCCCTGAACGTGGCCAAAAAGACCAAGGAGGAACTCCTGATCCTCACCGAAGGATATATGGATGCCATCTCTCTCCATCAATATGGCTTTGACTGCGCCGTGGCCTCTCTGGGCACAGCCCTCACACAAGAGCATGCCCAGCTGTTGGCAAAATATACAAATCAAGTGGTGCTCACTTATGACGCCGACGAGGCGGGACAAAATGCCACCCGCCGGGCCATTCCGATGCTGGAGCGGGCCGGACTGCAGGTTAAGATTCTCCGGATGCAGGGGGCCAAGGATCCCGACGAGTTTCTCAAAAAATACGGCGCCGACCGCTTTCGCGCACTGCTGCAGCGCTCGGAGAATCAGGCGGAATACCGCTTGCAATCGCTACAGCGGAAATTTGACCTCAACGACGACGCCCAGCGCGTAACCTTTCTCAAGGAGGCCGCCGAGCTCATCTGCACCTTCCCGGCGGCGGTGGAACGGGATATTTACGGCCGCCGTGCCGCCGAGGCCGCCGGCGTCTCGCCGGACACCATGCGCCAGGAGATCTCCAGCGCCTACCGGCGGCGGATCGCCCGGGCCAAGAAGCGCCAGACGCAGGCCGATCTCGACCTCAACGCGCAACAGCAGCCCAAGGAAAAGGGTTTACACTATGACAATCTCAAATCTGCCATGGCGGAGGAGCAGCTCCTGGCCCAGATTCTCAAGGATCCCGTGCTGCTGCCGGAGGTAAAGCTCCACCCGGAGCAGTTCTCCTCTCCCCTGCTGGGCCGCGTCTTTTCGCTGCTGCTCCAGTGCCAGCGGGATGGACGCCCGGTGAGTCTCACAGCCCTGGAGGGAGATCTCACCCCCGAGGAGATGAACCACCTCTCCTCCATTGCCCGGCGGCGTGACACGCTGGTATCGGAGCAAGCCATCGCCGACTGCGTAAACGTCATCCGCGGCGAATATGCCCGCACTGTCGGCACCGGCCCGGAAGCGCTCAGGGCCATACAGCAGCAACTTCAAAACAAAAAAGGATATGGAGGCTGACCAGGATGGATAAAATTCTTCAAGCTCTTTCAAACATGGGTTTGTCGGAGGAAAACAACAAAAAACTCGCGGAGCTGTTGGCAGAATCCAAGAAAACCGGGAAAGTCTCCTCTAAAAAGCTCATTGAGGCCCTGGATGCCGTGGATGCCACCGAGGAGCAGACGGAAAAATACTACGACCTTCTGGAGGAAAACGGCGTCGAAATCGACGTGGGCGACGTATTGGATATTCTCGGCCCCACGCCCCTGGACGACGCTCCCACAGACACGGAGCTCCAGTCTCTGGAGGACGAGCCCCTGGCTGATGCAGCTGAACCCCTGGACGAAGCACT